>NZ_DALYOQ010000019.1:0-64441 GCF_031974595.1 Pantoea sp. CTOTU46764
AGGGCATCAGACCGCACCTTACTCCGCCGCTTCGCGCATCATCTCTTCGTGCGGAATATCCTGCAAAATCTGCTCGAAACTGCGCAGACGTTTGTAGATCGACATCAGCGTAATCAGCGTTGACCACGAGGTGATCAAATACTGGAACGACGAACGCACCTGATCAAACACGTTGGTAATCTGGTTCAACAGGCCGAGCGTAATGGTGCCCGCCACAATCGACGGGAACAGCACAAACAGCCCGAACACGTTATCCACCTGCAGATACATAATGCGGGTGATGTTGAAGTACAAATAGTGGAAATAGAGGCGGAAATAGTTCTGACGCACGCGGCTAAACAGCTCATGTACCGTCGGCGGTGAAGCGCGTTCGGGATCGTCTTCGCCGTACACCAGCTCTTTACGATAGGCCGCTTCCACCCGCTGATTACGGAACTCCAGCCCCGGCAGTTTAATCCCCACCAACGCCAGCAGCGCGGTACCAAACAGCGACCACAGCAGCGCGGCAATCACCAATGCATACGGAATGCTGCCGAGAATCGGCACCTCTTTGACATGGTGCGACAGCGTGACCAGCACCGGCAGAAACGCCACCAGCGTCATAATCGCCTGAATAAAGTTGATGCCCCAATCCTGCAACGTACCCGCGAAGCGCATGGTGTCTTCCTGCACACGCTGTGCCGCACCCTCAACCAGACGCAGACGCTGCCAGTTGTGCATGTAGTAATTGTTCATCGCAGTACGCCAGCGGAACACCCAATGGCTGACGAAGAACGAGTTCATCACGCCAATCACCACCGCGATCAGCGCGATACCGAGAAACGCCAGCACTTGCACATAGAACTGGTGGATGGCGACGGAACCGGCTTTGGTCAGTGCCTGCTGAATCATGTCGTAGAACGGGCCATACCAGGCGTTGACGCCCACGCCGACCTGCACACCAAACCAGGTGACAAAGATGATCAGAATCGATCCCCAAACCGACCAGCGCTGCCACGGATGGTTATCAATCACACGCCAGGTGAGCGCGAAGATGCCGGCAATAATCCAGTAATAGGCGTAAAACCACAGTTGGCTGATATGAATAAAACGGCTGGCATTGGTTGGCAAAGGTTCGTGCATCGCCGCCTGGAGCGCAGGCCAGCGCGCCGGGAAATCACTGAAAAAGCCGAACCAGGCAAAAATTGCTACTAAACTCCAAATCGCAGCTGAGCTGAAAAACAGCGTTGGCCGCGGAAAAAAGGACTTAAACATAGGCACTCCGCTGTTGTGTGTACTCTTTTATACCGCTTCAGACCTCTATCTGTCTGTTGTCGGTTGTATCTGACGATGACAGCTTCGCCGCTGCGATGTAAAGCGACAGCGGCAATTGTTAAGTAATTAGTGCGAATTTGTTTCTAAGAACTAAATTATCCACAGCAATGGTGTTACAATATTTGCACTGTTACCGGTAACAGTGCTGCTGTATCCCTTAAGCTATCAATTAAAAAAACAATACAACGCAACTACTTAACTTTCATGCCGCATTATATGTGGTACTGAGGCAATGTCATGTCAGAACAAAAAAATGGTCACACTCGCAGGGATTTTCTGCTGAGAACCATCACCCTGGCGCCGGCAATGGCGGTGGGCAGTACGGCGATGGGCGCGCTGGTGGCACCGATGGCCGCTGGGGCAGCAGAACAAAACGCATCACCACAACAGGCGCGTAGCTACCAGCCCACCTGGTTCACCGCCGAAGAGTTTGCCTTTATCACCGCGGCCGTGGCGCGCCTGATTCCCAACGATGAACGCGGTCCTGGCGCACTTGAAGCTGGCGTGCCGGAGTTTATCGATCGTCAAATGAACACGCCGTATGCCACCGGTAACAACTGGTATATGCAAGGCCCGTTCAATCCCGATCTGCCGAAAGAGTTGGGTTATCAGCTGCCGCTGGTGCCGCAGCAGATCTACCGTCTCGGCCTCGCCGATGCCGATGGCTGGAGCAAAAAGCAGCATGGCAAAGTGTTTGCTGAGCTGACGGGCGAGCAGCAGGACGCGCTGCTGACCGCGTTTGAAAGCGGCACCGCCGAATTCCCGCAGCTGCCAGCGAAAACCTTCTTCTCCTTCCTGCTGCAAAACACCCGCGAGGGTTATTTCAGCGATCCCATCCACGGCGGCAACCAGGGCATGGTGGGCTGGAAGCTGATTGGCTTCCCCGGCGCGCGCGCTGACTTTATGGATTGGGTGGAACGCGGTGAACGTTATCCGTTCCCGTCAGTGGATATTCGCGGGGAGAGGACGTAAGCGTGGCAAATGAATTGAAAAAAGTGGATGCGGTCGTCGTCGGTTTCGGCTGGGCGGGCGCCATTATGGCGAAAGAGCTGACTGAAGCGGGCCTGAATGTGGTGGCGCTGGAGCGCGGTCCGCATCGCGATACCTATCCGGATGGATCTTATCCGCAGTCGATTGACGAACTGACCTATAACATCCGCAAAAAGCTGTTCCAGGATCTGTCGAAAAGCACCGTCACCATCCGTCACGATGCCTCGCAAACCGCCGTACCTTATCGCCAGCTGGCGGCGTTCCTGCCTGGCACCGGCACCGGCGGCGCCGGTCTGCACTGGTCAGGCGTGCATTTCCGCGTTGACCCGGTTGAGCTGAACCTGCGTAGCCATTACGAGCAGCGTTACGGTAAAAATTTCATTCCGGAAGGCATGACGATTCAGGATTTCGGCGTCAATTATGACGAGCTGGAACCCTTCTTCGATCAGGCCGAGAAAGTGTTCGGCACCTCGGGCAGCGCCTGGTCAATTAAAGGCAAGCTGCTGGGCAAAGAGAAGGGCGGCAACCCATACGCGCCGGATCGTTCCAGCGACTTCCCGCTGCCGGCGCAGAAGCGCACCTACTCGGCACAGCTGTTCGCGCAAGCGGCGGAATCCGTGGGTTATCACCCTTATGATATGCCGTCGGCCAACACCTCTGGCCCGTACACCAACACGTACGGCGCACAGATGGGCCCGTGCAACTTCTGCGGTTTCTGCAGCGGTTACGCCTGCTACATGTATTCCAAAGCCTCGCCGAACGTCAACATCCTGCCCGCGCTGCGCCAGGAACCGAAGTTCGAGCTGCGCAACAACGCCTACGTGCTGCGCGTTAATCTCACCGACGATAAAAAGCGCGCCACCGGCGTGACCTATCTCGATGGTCAGGGCCGAGAAGTGGTACAACCTGCGGATCTGGTGATTCTGTCGGCATTCCAGTTCCACAACGTGCACCTGATGCTGCTCTCCGGCATCGGCAAGCCGTATAACCCGATTTCCAACGAAGGTGTGGTCGGTCGTAACTTCGCCTATCAGAACATTTCGACGCTGAAAGCGCTGTTCGACAAAAACACCACCACCAACCCGTTTATCGGTGCCGGTGGCGCAGGTGTGGCGGTGGATGATTTCAACGCCGATAACTTCGATCACGGCCCGCACGGCTTCGTTGGCGGTTCGCCATTCTGGGTCAATCAGGCCGGTACCAAGCCAATCTCGGGTTTGCCAACGCCGAAAGGCACGCCAAACTGGGGCAGCCAGTGGAAATCCGCGGTCGCGGATACCTACAATCATCACATCTCGATGGATGCGCACGGCGCGCACCAGTCGTATCGCGCCAACTATCTCGATCTCGATCCGAACTACAAAGATGCCTACGGCCAGCCGCTGCTGCGTATGACCTTTGACTGGCAGGATAACGACATCAAGATGGCGCAGTTCATGATCGGCAAAATGCGCAAAATCACCGAAGCGATGAACCCGAAAATGATCATCGGCGGCGCGAAAGGACCGGGCTCGCACTTCGATACCACCGTCTATCAAACCACGCACATGAGCGGCGGCGCGATCATGGGTGAAGATCCGAAAACCAGCGCGGTGAACCGTTATCTGCAGAGCTGGGATGTGTCGAACGTGTTTGTGCCAGGCGCTTCGGCGTTCCCGCAGGGACTCGGCTACAACCCAACGGGCATGGTCGCCGCGTTGACCTATTGGTCTGCCAAAGCGATTCGTGAACAGTATCTGAAAAACCCCGGCCCGCTGGTACAGGCATAAGGAACACGGCGATGATCAAAAGCATTTTAGCCCTGTTTCTGGGCACGATGACGTTCGCCGCAGTGGCGGACGAAGCAGGTTCGGACGCGCTGGTGAAGCGCGGTGAGTATCTGGCGCGCGCGGGCGACTGCGTGGCCTGTCACAGCACCGAAGGCGGTAAACCCTTTGCCGGTGGACTGCCGATGGCGACGCCGATCGGCACCATCTACTCCACCAACATCACGCCGGACAAAGCCAACGGGATTGGTGATTACAGCTATGACGACTTCCAGAAAGCGGTGCGTCACGGCGTAGCGAAAAACGGCGACACGCTCTATCCGGCGATGCCGTATCCGTCTTACGCGGTGGTCAGCGATGACGACATGAAGGCGCTATACGCCTACTTCATGCACGGCGTGCAGCCGGTGGCGCAGGCGAACAAAGAGAGCGACATTCCGTGGCCGCTGTCAATGCGTTGGCCGTTAGCCATCTGGCGCGGCATCTTTGCGCCGGACGTGAAAGCGTTCAAGCCGGCGGCACAGGAAGATCCCCAGTTGGCACGCGGTCGCTATCTGGTGGAAGGTCTCGGCCACTGTGGTGCTTGCCATACGCCGCGTAGCATCACCATGCAGGAAAAAGCGCTCAACAACGGCGAAGGCAACAACTATCTTTCCGGCAGCAGCGCGCCGATTGATGGCTGGACCGCCAGCAACCTGCGTGGCGACAACCGCGATGGTTTAGGCCGCTGGAGCGAAGAGGATCTCAAGCAGTTCCTGCGCTTTGGCCGCAACGATCACACCGCGGTGTTTGGTGGCATGACCGATGTGGTGCAGCACAGCCTGCAGTATCTGAGCGATGACGATATCAGCGCGATTGCTAAATATCTGAAATCCCTCGGCGCGAAAGATCCAAATCAGGCGGTGTTTAAGCAGGATGATGCGGTGTCTCAGGCGTTGTGGAAAGGTGACGACAGCCAGCCTGGCGCATCGACCTATGTCGATAGCTGTGCGGCGTGCCACAAAACCGACGGCAGCGGCTATCAGCGCTTCTATCCCGCGCTGCGCGGCAATCCGGTGGTGATGGCGGACGATCCAACCTCGCTGATTCATATCGTATTGGTCGGCGGCACTTTACCTGGCGTCAAAGGCGCACCCACGGCGATCACCATGCCGGCGTTCGGCTGGCGCCTGAACGATCAGCAGGTGGCGGATGTGGTGAACTTTATCCGTGGCAGCTGGGGCAATGGCGTGAAGTCGAGCGTGTCGGCGAAAGATGTGGCCGAACTGCGTAAAGACGAAACCGTGCAGCCGAAGCAGGGTAATGCGGATATTAAGGTGTTGGAAGGGCAGTAACCCGTTCTGTGCTCGCTGTCCCCCATCCCGGCCTTCCCCCGCTAGCGGGGGAAGGAGACGCTGCCACATGCAGTATCAGTACTCACATTTTGCAGCATCTTCCTCCCCCACTCGTGGGGGAGGACCGAGGAGGGGGGCAGCCAGCACGATCTGGGGTAAAGCCAGCACGGTCAGTACTAAATATTCTCCAAATCCATCCCACGGGTTTTCGGCCCGTAAATTCCCACCGATAGCATCACCATCAGCATACTCAGCACGATAAAGGCGATCACGCCCTGGCTGCCGGCATACTGCAAAATAATGCCAATCAAAATACTGCTGAACACCGTCGACAGGCGGCTAAACGAGTAGCAGAAACCCACCGCGCGGGCGCGAATGTGCGTCGGGAAAATCTCGGTCTGATAAGCGTGATAGCTGAAAGTCAGCCATGCGTTGCTGTAGGTGATCAGGAAGCCGCAGATGATCATCAGCACCGGATTGGTCATAAACGCAAACAGCGTGCCGAACACCACCGTCATCAGCGATGAAAACACGATCTGCCATTTATTCTCGAGCTTGTCGGCGTAGCGACTGCAAATCAGCGAGCCGAGCGGGTAGGCCAGCGTAATGAAAAACGCATACAGCAGGCTATGCGTGACGGTCGCGCCTTTGCCCGACAGCAGCGCGGGCAGCCAGTTGCCGAAGCCAAAAAAGCCAATCGCCTGAAAGAAGTTCATCACCACCAGCATCAGCGTGCGCTTGCGATAGGCGGGTGCCCAAATCTCACTGAAACGCCCTTGCTTAGGTTGCTCAGGTGCGAACTGTCCCCCATCCCGGCCTTCCCCCACCAGTGGGGGAAGGGGAGAAGAAATACCACAGCGCTTTTCCATTGCGCTCAAAACCTGATGCGCTTCCTGATGCCGTCCTTGTTGCGCCAGCCAGCGCACGGATTCCGGCAGGTTTTTACGAATCAGCCAGATCACCAGCGAGCAAACCGCACCGGCAATCACCACCCAGCGCCAGCCTTCAAGGCTGAGAATGGTTTGCGGCACCAGCCACCACGACATCAGCGCCACCGCCGGTACCGACAGGAACTGGATAAAGAAGGAGAAGGCGAACGCGCGGCTGCGCAGATGCGCCGGTACCCATTCGGAAAGATAGGTATCGATGGTCACCAGCTCAACGCCAAGGCCAATGCCGACCAGGAAGCGGAACAGGATGATCATCTCCGCGCTTTGCTGGAACGCCATTAGCAGCGAAAACGCGCCGTACCACGCCAGCGCACACATAAAGGTCAGGCGGCGGCCAAAGCGGTCGGCGTAGGGCGCAAGCAAACTCGCGCCGACAAACAGGCCAAGGAAAGTCGCGGAGGCAAATGCCGCCTGATCGGCGACGCCGAACACGCCGGCAGAACCGGTATGAAACACGCCCGCTGCCACCAGGCCGGAGCTGATGTAGCCGGTTTCAAACAGATCGTAGAGCTCAAAGAAGCCGCCCAGCGCCAGTAGCGTGATAAAGCGCCACAGACCGGCAGAAGAGGGCAGCGCATCAATGCGCCCGGCTAAGGTGCGGCGATCCGCACTGATGTGGTCGTTCGCCATCCCTGTCGACGTGATTGTTGTCATTGTTGTGTAAACCTCGGTGTTTGCAGAACCCGCTGACGGCTGAGATGGGTTTTAAAAATAATTAACCGTTAGCAAGCGAAGGAATAGCAGGATAATAAATTCGCTGAGCGTTGCCGAGAGGCGGGACGGTGACATTTTGGCAACATACGTTGCAGTTCACAGAAAAGGAGTCGCCATCCGTGGCGCAGGCTTAGTGCAGGCTCGGATAGACGCCCGGACCGATCGGTAAACCGAGCGCGTACCACGCCAGCAGCAGCACAATCCAGGTGGTGAAGAACACCAGCGGATAGGGGAAGATCAGCACGTAATAGGTGCCCAGCTGTGCATCTTTTTGATAGCGCTGCAGGAAGCCGAGGAACAGTGGGAGGAACGGCGACATCGGTGCCAGCGGCAACACCGCAGAATCGGCGATGCGGAAAATCATCTGCGCAAACGCCGGATGGAAGCCCAGCAGCATAAACATCGGCACAAATACCGGTGCCAGAATCGACCAGATGGCTGAGCCGCTGGCGATAAACATGCACAGGAACGCCGAGAGGAACATCAAGCCCATAAACGCCGGTGCACCGCTAATGCCCGCGCTTTCCAGCACATCGGTCAGGCCGATAGCCATGAACTTGCCCATGTTGCTCCAGTTGAAGAAGGCAACAAACTGCGACAGCGGAAACACCATCACAATAAAGCCCGCCATGCTCTTCATCGGATCCACCAGCAGCTGCGGGATATCATCCGCGTGGCGAATCTGCTTTGTCACCGCGCCATAGGCAATCGCTACCACAAAGAAGAACAGGATGATGATCGGCACAATGCCCTGAATAAACGGCGACGGAATGATACCGCCGGTTTTCGGATTGCGCAGCGGCGCGTGTTCCGGCACCACCAGCAGCGCCATCAGCGCGATAAACACTAGCGCGGCGATACCGGCAGCTTTCAGGCCACGATTCTCCAGCGCAGTGAGCGGCGGCAGGCGATCATTGTTGCCGCCGTTCCACGCGGGCAGGCGCGGCTCGACAAATTTGTCGGTCAGCAGCGCACCGGCGATGGTCAGCACAATCACCGAGCTGGCCATAAAGTACCAGTTGTCGATCACGCTAACGTGGACGGTATCGCTCACCGCTTTGGCGGCTTCGCTACTGATGCCGGACAGCAGCACATCGGTGGTGACAATCAGCAGGTTGGCGGTAAAACCGGACGCCACGCCGGCAATCGCAGCCATCAATCCCGCCACCGGATGACGTCCCACCGCGAGGAAGATCAGCGCGCCGAGCGGCGGCATCACCACCAGCGCGGCATCGGACGAAATGTGGCTGAAGAAGGCGATAAACAGCACCATGTAGCTGGCGTAGCGACGACTCACACGCGACGCCATTTTCACCATCAGTGATTGCAGCAGGCCGACTTTTTCCGCCAGGCCCGCACCAATCACCAGCGCCAGAATCGATCCCAACGGCGTAAAGCCGCTGAAGTTTTTGATGATGTTGGGCAGGATCCACTGAATCCCGGCGACGCTTAGCAGGTTGTTTACCCGCACCAGTTCGCCGTTGGCCGGATTTTTCACCGCCACGTCGAGGCTGCTGAGTATGGCGGTGGCCACCATCAGCACCACGATCAAATAGACGAACAGTAAGAATGGATTCGGCACTTTGTTGCCGACGCGTTCAATCCAGCTAAACAGCTTTCCGGGGCTGCGGTTCTCCGTGGTCACTTCCATTGCAGGTCCTCATCTCGTCTTGTTATGTTTGCATGCCCGTTGGGGGCTATATTTTTTGTATTTTTTTGGTATTCCAGTGGTCGCCATAAATGGCGATTTGTTTCGTGCGTTCATGGTGACGGTCGCCATTCATGCGCACCGTGTTACGAATCGCACGATTACTTCAACTTCGACGGTGTGACATCCGCTGGAATCGGGCAGACGTAAGGCTGCTCGCGGCGCACGCGCTGGAACTCATCGCGGCAGCGCGCCAGCGCCTCGTCATCCTGCAACAAGGTTAACGCTGTTGCAGCCATCACTTTGGCGGCCAGACACATGCCCTTGTGCGCAATGGACGTGCGGCCCTGCGCCACCAGCTGCCAGGTGTGCAGCGGCGTGCCGAAGGCGAAGCAGGGCGCAAAACACTGCGCGGTGGGCGTCACCCAACTCACATCGCCGACGTCGGTTGAGCCGTAAAGGATCTCGCGCGTCACCGCATAAGGCGCTACTTCATCCATCAAAATCTTGTCGCCTAACGCTTCGGTCCAGGCAACGCCCGCTTCACCGCCGGTGCGCGCTGCATTGAGACGCGCGTTGCGCAGATCGTCTTTGCTTAGCGTGGATCGCATCTCGGCGGCAAACGCCTGTTCCGCTTCACTGTAATCGGGCAAACCAAACTGATGCAAATAGCGCTCCATCACGCTTTCCAACGCGCGATTCGGCACGTAATTGGAGCAGGCTTTATCGAAGCGCACCGTCATCTGCGTATCGGTCATCAGGGCCGCGCCTTTGGCGATGTTAATGACGCGCTGATAGATATCCTGCGCCTGATCGAGCTGTGGCGCGCGAATCAGGTACAGCACTTCGGCGTCGGCTTGCACCACATTGGGGGAGACGCCGCCGGCATTGGTCACCGCGTAGTGCAGACGCGCTTCCTGCACGATGTGCTCGCGCAGGAAGTTGGCGCCGGTGTTCATCAGCGTCACCGTATCCAGCGCGCTGCGTCCTAAATGCGGTGAGTTGGCCGCGTGCGCCGCCACGCCTTTGAAGCGGAAGGCGGCCTGAATATTGGCCAGCGTGCTGAGGTTGAACATGCCGCTGAAACCTTCGGGATGCCAGGTCACGGCCGCATCAACATCGTCGAATAAGCCTTCGCGCACCATAAAGGTTTTGCCGGAGCCGCCTTCTTCACCCGGACAGCCGTAGAAGCGCAGCGTGCCGCGTTGGCCGTGCTCGGCCCACCAGGCTTTGATGGCGAAGGCGGCAGCCAAACCGGCGGTGCCGAGCAGATTGTGGCCGCAGCCGTGGCCGTTGCCGTTTTCCACCAGCGGCTGCGGCGTGGCGCACCCCGATTGCTGGCTCAAACCGGCCAGCGCATCGAACTCGCCGAGAATGGCGATCACCGGTTTGCCGCTGCCAATGCTGGCGATAAACGCGGTGTCGATGTTGCCGACGCCGCGCTCAACGCGAAAACCTTCTTGCTCCAGCGCATCGGCCAGCAGCGCGGAAGACTTTGTCTCTTCAAAGCGGGTTTCCGGTACGTCCCAGATGGCATCGCTGAGGGCGGTAAAACGCGGCTGGTTTTGGTTGATGTAGTGATCGATAAATTCGCTGTGGCTCATCGCTGGCCTCCAAACTGCGCTTGATTGAGGGCCAGCGTCGCCAGCGTCTGTACGGCGGTCGCCATGATCGCTTCGTCGAAATCGAACTTCGCGTTGTGATGGCCTGCCGCCAGATCGCAACCGAAAATCACGTAGGAGGATTGGCCGCCGCGCTGCTGCACGCGCTCCAGCATGTAGGTGGCATCTTCCGAGCCCGCCGCCTGCTGTTTGGTATCGATCACCGAGTTGAAAATGCCCAGCCCCTCGGCCTGCTGGTGGATGAATTCCACCCACGGCGGGCTCGGCGTGCAGCTGCGCGCGCCGCCCATCAGCTTGACGTCATACTCCACGCCGTACATCGCTGCCGCACCGGCAATCACACGCAGCGCCTGCTGATAGATATCGTCGTTAACCTGATTGCTGACGCCGCGCGTTTCCACCTTCATCAGCGCGCAGTCGGGCACCACGTTGCGTCCGGTTCCGGCTTGCAATACGCCGACGTTAACGCGCGCCACGCCGCCGCTGTGCTGCGGCAGATTGTGCAGCGCCAGCGTAGCCTGCGCCGCGGCCAGCAGGGCGTTGCGACCCTCTTCCGGTTTGCCACCGGCGTGCGCGCCGACGCCGGTGAAATTGACGTCGAGTTTGGTGGTGGCGAGGAAGCTATCGCTGCCACAGACGATTTCTCCAGCGGGCACGCCAGTACCAAGATGGATGGCGGTGAACAGATCGACATCATCCACCACACCGGCCCCGACCATCGCTTTCGCCCCGCGCACGCCTTCTTCGGCGGGCTGGAAAATGAGTTTGATGGTGCCGCTCAGCTGCGCTTGCATCTCCATCAACACGCCCGCCAGCGCCAAGCCGATAGTGGTGTGGCCGTCGTGGCCGCAGGCGTGCATCATGCCGGGATTGCAGGAGGCAAAGCCTTCGCGCGTTGGCAGATGATCGGCGGCGCGGCTTTCGTTCTGATCGAGCGCATCCATATCCACGCGAAAACCCATCACCGGGCCCGGACGACCGGTTTCCAGCGTGGCGACCACGCCACAAAATCCGCCGGAGAAGTGCTTAATCCATTGCGGCAGCGCGCCTTGCGCCAGCGCGCGCGCTTCCTGCTGCACCAGCACCTCAGCAGAGGGCAATCCCATGCGCGAGTCGGCATCGATCACCTCGCGGCCCAGTTTGAGTTGATAACCAAGACGATGCAGCTCTTCAGCCACCAACGTGGCGGTGCGGAACTCCAGCCAGCCCGATTCGGCAAAGTGGTGCAGATCGCGTCGCCAGGCCTGCATCTGCGGGATGCGCGCGTTGACGAGGTCAGAAAGGGTTTTCATCGGCATGTCCTTAGTGTTGGTTTTTTATGCATTCATCCGAATCTACACATTGGTTTTGCCGCGCATAAGATGCGAATATCTTGCTACTGATAAACAACGGTTATCATCAAACTATGTCTGCCAATCTTAAACTTCATCAACTGCGTGCGTTTGTTGACGTGGCGCGCCAGGGCAGTATTCGCGCCGCCAGCCGCTTGTCCGGGCTTTCACAGCCTGCGCTGACCAAAGCGATTCAGGAACTGGAGCTGGCGCTGGGCGCGCGGCTGTTCGAGCGGCGACAGCAGGGCGTTACGCTGACCGATATCGGTGATAACTTTTTTAAGCATGCCAGCCTGGTACTGGAAGAGTTGCGGGTGGCGCAGGAGGATATTCAGCAGCGGCTGGGATTGGCTGGCGGGCGCGTCAACATCGGCGTGGGCGGCAGTATTGCGCGCACCGTCATGCCGCAGGTGATTAACCAGTTTCATCGCGAGTATCCGTTGGTCAAGGTGCGAATTGTTGAAGGTCAGCTGGTTTCGATGGTGCATGAACTGCGCCAGGGCGAGCTGGATTTCACCATCAATACCTACGATAAAAACCATCTCGATCAGGAATTGGTGTTTGAACGGCTGATGGAGCGTGATTATCAGGTGGTGATGCGCAAAGGACATCCGATGGCGCACGCGCGCACGCTGGCTGAGTTGCAGCACTGCGACTGGACCATGCCGACGCCGCAGGGCAGCTATTATCGGCTGCTGCACGATCTGTTTGGTGAGCGCGGCATGGCGCCGAAAATCGTCGTCACCTGCGAGACCTTTATGGCCTGCACCAGCCTGGTGGCGCAGAGCGATTTCGTCAGCATTATTTCTCGCGATGTGATTGAAGACCCGACGCACGGCGGCCAGCTGATCTCCCTCGAACTCGACGAACCCTTACCGAAAGCCACTTTCTACCTTATCCAGCGTAAAGACACCGCGCTGACACCGATGAGCGCCTACATGGCGCAGCTGTTTCGGCGCTACTGTCAGCAAAGGTAAGAGTGCGGCCTGGCTCGCAACGGTATAAATAATGCGCACTACACTTGCTGGGGACGTTCCCTTTATGGAGTGCAGACCATGCAAGTTACCCCGTATGTGTTTTACAGCGGTCGCTGCGAAGAGGCGATTACCTTCTACCTCGACGCCACCGACGGCGAGCTGCTGTTCAAGATGACTTATGGCGATATGCCGGATGAAACGCCGGTGGAGGACGAAGGTTGTATCTCGGGCGTGAGCTTTTCGCCGGAGCAGATTATGCATGCCCACCTGCGCATCGGTCAGGGCGAATTGATGATGAGCGATGGCGCACCGCAGGCGGCGTATGGCGGTTTTGCCGTGAGTTTATCCACGCCGGATGAGGCGCAAGGCAAGCGTTGGTTTGAGGCGTTGTCAGCGGGCGGTGAAGTGACGAAAAGCTGGGCACCGACGTTCTGGGCCAATGGCTTTGGCATGTTGACCGATAAGTTCGGCGTACCGTGGATGGTGAATGCGTATAAGCCGCAAATTTAGGTGGGTGCGGTGTTCAACCAGATGCGCATAAATGCGTTGGATTTGGTCACCGTCATTAAAACGGTGCGCATTAATGCGCACCCTACACCGTAGGGTCGCCATTCATGGCGACCGTTTCACCAACCACACCATCCCATGGCGACCGTTTCACTCGATTAGAAGTTGTAACCCACCACCAAATAATAACCCCATCCAGTCGATTTCACTTCAAACGGACCGTTACCGAAGTTCACCTCCTGGCCGTCAGCCCACTGGCCGCCGTTGTGGAAATAACGCGCCACGGTTGAAACATGCCAGTGATCGTAGTTCAGCGACAGAATGTGGCTCGATGCAATCGAGTTGCTGGTGCGTGAACGATCGGACTTATCACGCAGATCGGAACCCCAGTCGAAGTTGGTGAAGCCGATGTAGCTCAGCTTGCCGCCCCACAGATCGGTAATCGGCACAAAGTATTTCACCTTGAAGCGGTAACCATCCCAGCTGTTTTCGTTCGCCGCACCGTAGTTTTCCCACTGGTATTTCGCGTAAACGTTCAGCGACAGGCCGATATCGCTGTGCGTATCGATGTCAGTGCCGAGACCCATGTACCAGGTGTTCTGACGGCTATCGCTGTTGCGACCCATGTCATAGATGTAGTTGTTGGCAAAGTACCACTCTTTAAACGGACCGAAAGAGAGGTCGGTGCCGGTCAGCTTATCGATGGAGAAACGTGGCTCAATTTCCATGAACATCGGCGAACCGTGGTCGAACACGCCGTTAGCGTTGCTGTTGCCCACGCCGAAGAAGTTGGTCAGATCGAGGTAGCCGTAGAAATCGAACCAATCCTTTTTAGCAAAGGCTTCGTATTCCAGATACACGTCGTTGTTGAACTGGGGTCCAAAACGGGTGTGGTAGCTGCCCACCACGTTCACGCTCTGATGCCACCAGTCAGAAACGTACTGCGGATCGCTGTCTGCCGCTTGTGCCGCACCAGTCCAGCTGCTGGCCAATAAGGCCCCTGCTATCAACGCTTTATATTTCATTATTGTTAACCACATGCTTTTGATCGCCGGGCCGTCGCCGCGATCGGGTGAAATTGATCCCAGGGGATGGGCAGTGAGTTGTCGTATCCGGTCTGCATCGCCAGATTTTCAAGCTTGCGTAATGTGCCTGTAACAGAGGCATAGAAAATAGATTTTGGTCACGTTTGTCAAAAAGTGTTGCAGTTTGATTCACTGGAAATGTGATCGTTATCACATAAATACCGTGAGGCGAACGGAACCCCGCAACCGTTTACGTGTCGCGTTCGTCGGGAAAAAGGGGTTGAGAGAATGGTGCGATAGGTTACAAGGTCGCCATGAATGGCGACCCTACGGGTTATGGGAGGGTAACGCGTACCTGCAGGCCGGCAATCTGGCCCTGTTGATCGTGGCGGTTCGACAGCGCAACCTGCATCTGATGCTTTTGCGCCACACTGCGCACAATCGATAAGCCCAAGCCGCTGCCTTGCGCCTGCACGTCCGGCGAACGGGTGAAGCGGTCAAAGGCGCGTTCGATAAAGGATTCCGCCATGCCGGGCCCGTTATCGACAATATCCACCACGGTGTGATTGCCGACGCGATGCAGCAGCACGTCAACCAAACTGCCTTCCGGCGTATGCAGCATCGCATTGCCGATCAAATTATCAAACAGGCTTCGCAGATCGGAGCGGCTGGCGTGCAGGCGATAATGGGTGGTGCCGTTAAAGCCGATATCAATGCCGCGCTTATCTGCCACCACCATCAACTGCTCAATGCTCTCTTTCAGCAGGTCGTCCAGCTCGATGCTTTCCACCGTGGCGACCACCGATTGATCTTCCTGACGCGAGATATTCAGCAGCTGCGTCACCAGATGGCGCGTGCGCGTTACACCCGCTTCCAGCTGATCGAACTGGCGGCTGGCTTCTCCGGGTTGAATATGTTGCCGCAGATTCTCCAGCTGCAAGGTCACTGCGGTGACCGGCGTACGCAGCTCATGCGCCGCATCTTCGAGGAACTGACGCTGCGATGACCAGGCCGCGCGCAGTCTATCCAGCAAGGCGTTGTAAGCTGCCACCAGCGGCAGCACTTCATCCGGCAAGCCATCAGGTGAAACGCTATGCGGATGCAGGGTTTCCTGGGCTGCGATATGGCGCGACGCCACGCGTAAATCGCGCGTTATCGCCCGTACCACCAGCCATATCACGATCAGTGAGAGCGGCATCATCAGTACCAACGGAATGATGGCGGAGAGCGCTCGCTTGACCATGATACTTTTCATGTAGCCGATATTATGCAGCACCTGAATATTGCCGATTTCACTGCCCAGCTCGCCGGGCCGCGTGTAAACACGCCATTCGCAGTCGTCGCCACAGTCACCGACTTTCAAATCGGTCCAGCCTTTTTTCAGCTGCAATGGCGCATGCAGGCCCGGCCACGAGCTGGCGCGCAGATGGTTGCTTTCGTCCCACAGCTGAACGATATAGGTGCTTTTGAGTTTCTCTTCATGCATCACCATCGGCATCAGCGCCGGCATGCGTTGGCTGCTGGCCCAGGCATCGGCGATCTTGGCGAGCTGATCGTCCTTCATGGTGCCCATCATGTCGCCGTAGCAGTGATAGAAATACCAGGTGACGCCGCCAATCATCGCCAGATGCAGAATCACCAGCGTGGCGAGCAGTTTGTTACGCAGCGAGCGCATAAAGGTGAAAGGTTTCATATTGCCGGTACCCGCCAGCCAAGTCCGCGTACGTTGCGGATCACTTCGTTATCCAGTTTGCGACGCATACCGTGAATCAGTACATCCACCGCGTTGCTGCTGACCTCTTCGCCCCAGCCGTAAATGCGGTTTTCTAACTGTTCGCGTGAAAGGATGGCGCCGGGCCGCTCCAGCAAGGCGTAGAGCAGGGCATATTCGCGTGCGGTGAGCTGTTCGCGCTGGCCTTTATACAACACTTCGCGCGTCATGATGTCGATCTGCACGTCGCCGCTGCCGAGCAGAGAATCTGCCGCACCGTGGCGACGGCGGGTAATGGCGCGCATACGTGCCAGCACCTCTTGCAGATCAAAGGGTTTCAGCAAATAGTCATCCGCGCCGCTGTCCAACCCCTGAATGCGCTGCTGCACGGTATCGCGGGCGGTGAGCACCAGCACCGGCGTCATGTCGCCGCGCGTGCGCGCTCGTCGCAGCACCTGCAAGCCATCTTCACGCGGCAAGCCAAGATCCAGCAACACGCAGGTATAGCCGCCTTCGGCCCAGGCATTGCTGGCATAGACGCCGTCGCGTACCCAATCCACTGACCAACCTGCCGCTTCCAGCGCTTGCTGCAGATTCGCGCCAATCATTTCGTCATCTTCTACCAGCAGCACACGCATGATGCCCTCCAACTTAACTGAACGCAGTGTAGCGACAGATAATTAGGCCAGAATTATACCCGTTTTCCCGCTTGCTAATTCTGCGCTAATTTTCTGCTAATTAAGGGATAAATTTAACGCGCTATTGTGGCGGCACTGGACACATTGCCAACGCAGGAGAATCCCATGAATCAGCGCGAATTTATCCGTAGTTTGCTGGACTGGATAGAGAATAACTTAGGGCACGATCTTCATCTGGATGAAGTAGCACGCCGCTCGGGATACTCCCGCTGGCATCTGCAACGTCTGTTCCGTCAGCACACCGGTTTTTCGCTGGCCGAATACATTCGCCAGCGCCGCTTAACCGAATCGGCATTGACGCTGATTAACAGCGATGAGGCGATTTTGCAGGTGGCGATGAGTTACGGCTTCGATACGCAGCAGGCTTATACTCGCACCTTCAAAAACTACTTCATGGTTACGCCAGGCCAGCTGCGTCGCCAGCGTCGCGTCGAGCCGGATCGTTTATTGTTCCCATTAGCCGTCGCGTAGGGTCGCCATTTATGGCGACCAGGATCGGGGAATTTGTTATAAGCTTCTGTTCTCACTCTCTTAACTGCCAGAGAACATGGACAACAGCGACAATCTCTCCGCCATGATGCTGTTTGCACGCGTAGTGGAACGGCAAAGCTTTAGCGAAGCCGCACGCACCTTAGGCGTTTCCAAATCCCACGTCAGCCGCGAAGTGGCGCGACTGGAAGTGCGGCTCGGCATCAAACTGCTGCAGCGCACCACGCGCAAAGTGGTGCTGACCGAGCTCGGCCAGGCTTACTATCCGTTCTGCGTGCGCATGCTGGAAGAGATGCATCGCGCCGACGCCTTTGTACAGCAGGTGCATCAACTGCCCGCAGGCAACGTGCGCTTGCAGGCGCCGGTCACCTACGGCTGCCAATGCGTGGTGCCCACGCTGAATGACTTTATCCGCCGCCATATTCACATCAACGTTGATCTCGAACTCACCACTAGCGATGACCCGCAACCCAGCGCCGACGTGGCGATTGTCATCCGCGCACGTGCGCCCGATGCCGCTAACTATCGTGAACTCGCCAGCATTGATTGGGGCTTGTACGCTACGCCGGATTATCTGGCGGCGCATGCGGCCATCGATCATCCCGACCGCCTGACGCGCCACGACTTGCTGCTGTTTCACGGTCCGGCGCACACCGCCGCGCTGCCGTTTCGCCGTGATAAACAGCGGCTGGCGCTGGATGTACATAGCCGTTTCCGCGCTAACAACAGCATGGCGCTGCTCAATGCGGCGCTGGCGGGGACCGGCATCGCTTATCTGCCTGCTTATATGACGCAGGACGCTTTAGCGCGCGGCGAAATCCAGCAGGTGCTACCAGAGTGGCAAATGGATCGCCTGCACAGCTATCTGTTGCTGAAAGAGCAGCCGCAACCCTCTTCGCCGGTGACATTGCTGTGCGATGCCTTAATCAAGGCGCTCGGCATGGCGTAATTGTTGTTATCTGGCAACAATGCTACGCCGCCTGGCAATTATCATAACAACCCTGTTTTCTCTGATTGCTCGCTGTTAGCCTGCTAAAAAAGCAAAAAACAGGGATATCACCATGCAGCAACCTCCACTCGCGTTAGCGCCCGAACAGCAACACTGGAAGCGAAATTTATGTGTCTGCGTGCTGGGTTCGTTCAGCACCATCGTGGCGATGACACTACTGTTGCCGTTTCTGCCGCTCTACGTGCAGCAACTCGGCGTGCAGGAACCGGCGGCGATTGCGCGCTGGTCGGGTGCAGCCTACGGCGCCACCTTCCTCAGCGCCGCCCTGACCGCGCCGTTGTGGGGCAAACTGGCCGATCGCTATGGCCGCAAACTGATGTTGATTCGCGCCAGCCTCGGCATGGCAATTGCGATGTCGCTGATTGGCATGGCCACCGCGCCGTGGCAACTGGTGGCGCTGCGTTTGCTGGCGGGTTTGCTCGGCGGTTACGCCTCGGGATCGACCATTCTGGTGGCGGCGCAAACGCCGAAAGAGCAAACCGGCTGGGCGCTCGGCGTGCTGTCGTCCGGCATCATGGCGGGCAACGTGGTGGGGCCGCTGCTGGGCGGCGTGTTGCCGCCGCTGATTGGTATTCGTCACACCTTTTGGCTGACCGGCGCGGTGATTTTCCTTGCCTTTCTCGCAACTACTTTTCTGCTGAAAGAGGTGCCGCGCTCCTCCGGTAAGAAAACCGTGCAAAGCAGTGCAGCCGATGAGGCACCGCCGAATCTGCCGGTGGTGCGCCTGATGTGGCTGTCGGGCATGCTGCTGATTTTCGCCAATATGTCGATTGAGCCGATCATCACGCTCTATATCGGCCAGTTTGTCAGCGGCGATCGCGCCATCACCGTCACCGCCGGTTTGGTGATGGCCGCCGCCGCGCTCGGCAGCATTCTCTCCGCACCGCGTCTGGGACGGCTGGCCGATCGCGTTGGGCATGGTCGCGTGCTGATTTACGGATTGATAGCCTGCGCGTTGCTGTTGATCCCGCAGGCGTTTATCAGCGAAGCGTGGCAATTGGTGGTGCTGCGTTTTCTGATGGGCATGGCGCTGGGTGGATTGATGCCGTGCGTCACGGCGCTGATTCGTCACAGCGTGCCGCAGTCGCAGGTGGGTAAGATGCTGGGGTATTCCACTTCGGCGCAGTATGTCGGCCAGGTTTCAGGTCCGCTGTTTGGTGGCTTTGTTGGCGGCGCGTTTGGTATGCGTCCGGTGTTTCTGGCCACCTGCATAATTATGGCGCTGTGCGCGCTGTTAAACGCCCGCGTGCTGCGTAACCGCTAACTCGTAGGGTCGCCATTCATGGCGACCTTCATGATGGGCGCACCGCAAGTTTGTGCGGTTTTTGCAAAGGTCGCCATAAATGGCGACCCTACGAAAAAGCGGGCCTAAGCCCGCTTTATTACTTCAACGCAAAAACTTACTTCGCATCTGGCAGTGCATAAGCAATCACATAATCACCCAGCTTGGTACCAAACGAACCGTGACCACCTGCCGCGATAACAACGTACTGCTTGCCATCCACTTCATAGGTCAGCGGCGTAGCCTGGCCGCCCGCTGGCAGTCGTGCTTGCCAGAGCATTTCACCGGTATTGGTATCGAATGCACGCAGATAGTTATCTGCGGTAGCACCAATGAAGAACACGTTACCTGCAGTGGTGATTGGGCCGCCCAGCATTGGCATACCCATTTTGAACGGCAGTGGAACTGGCGCGCTATCGCGAACCGTACCAATGCGTTTTTTCCACACGGTTTCGTTGGTCTTCAGGTCAACCGCTGAGACATAGCCCCACGCCGGTTGTTTACATGGCAGACCAAACGGTGACAGGAACGGATTCAGCTCCACGCCGTACGGTACGCCGTACTGTGGCTGGATGCCGGTTTCAGTACCTGAACCGCCTTTGTCGTCAGCCGGTGGCTCGATCGGGTTGCCCGGACCGCGCGGAACCAGCTTGGAAACAAACGGCAGCGCCATTGGGTTAGCAATCGCAATCTGACGATGTGGATCCACCGCGATACCGCCCCATTCGAACATGCCGAGGTTGCCTGGGAAGACCAGCGTACCTTGCTCAGACGGCGGGGTGAACGGACCTTCATAGCGCAGACGCTTGAAGATCACGCGGCACACCAGCTGGTCGTACATCGTCGCGCCCCACATGTCCTTGTCCGTCAGATTCTGTTTCGGACGGAAGGTCAGTTCGGAGTACGGCTGAGTTGGTGAAACGTGGTCACCTTTGGCGGCGCCCTGTGGAACCGGGGTTTCCGGCGCAGGGACAACCGGCTCGCCGGTGCGACGATCCAGTACAAAGATGTTACCGGTTTTCGCCGGTGCATAAATCACCGGAACGGTTTTGCCATCTTTGGTGGTGATATCGGCCAGCGTCGGCTGCGACGGCAGGTCCATATCCCACAGATCGTGATGCACGGTCTGATACGACCACACCAGCTTACCGGTAGTGGCGTTCAGTGCCAGTACGCTGCTCGCATAACGTTCCTGCTCTGCGGTGCGGTTGCCACCCCAGATATCCGGCGTTGACACACCCATTGGCAGGTAAACGATATCCAGCTTCGGATCGTACACCGCCGGTGCCCATGAGTTCGGTGAATTCATGGTGAAGGTGTGTTCATCCTGTGGAATCGCGTTTGGATCTTTCGCGCCCGGATCGAACACCCACAACAGTTTGCCGGTGTTGACGTCGAAGCCACGGATGGCGCCAGACGGCTCACGGGTTGAGTAGTTATCGGTGACCGCGCCCGCTACCACGATGGTAGTGTCGGTGATGACCGGCGGTGAGGTTGGCTCGTACTGACCTGGAGTCAATACGGGCTGCTTGTGCTGCAGATCCAGTTCACCGTTGTTGCCAAAGGCAGCGCAACGTTCACCGGTTTCCGCATCCAGCGCGAACATGCGGCCATCATTTACCGGCAGGTAAATACGGCGTGAGCACAGCGCAGGTTGGGGATTGGCCGCATCAGCTGCAGCAGGGACTTCGTGATAAGAAACGCCACGGCAGGTCACGTGCTGGAAGGTTGGATTCGGCTTCAGGCCCGGATCAAATTTCCACTTCTGCTTGCCAGTTTTGGCATCCAGCGCAAACAGAATCTGATGCGGTGAGCACAGATACAGGGTGTCGCGGATTTTGATTGGCGTGACTTCATCGGTGATTTCGCCCGGATCGTTTGGCGTCTTCAAATCGCCGGTCTGGAACTGCCAGGCAACCTGCAGCTCTTTAACGTTACCGGTGTTGATCTGCTTCAGCGGCGAGAAGCGGGTGCCTTGCTGGTCACGTGCATAGGCAGGCCAGTCAGCATCATTGATGTTGCTCAGCGGCTGCGCCTGCGGAGCATTAGAGGCTGCCGCTGGAATTTCACCGTTCAGCTCTTGTGGATCGTGGAACACTGCCCACGCCAGCACCAGCACGCTAGCAAGCAGCGCCACTGACAACAGCGCCAGAGCGCCTTTGCCGGCATTATTCAGACCGCGATACACAAACGGCAGAACCAGCCAGATGCCGAAGATCACCAGCACATCGGTACGCGGTGCCAGCGCCCAGAAGTCGAAACCGACTTCCCACACGCCCCACACCAGCGTTGCCAACAGCAGCAATGCGTACAGCAGTAATGCTGAGCCGCTACGGCGCCACAGCAGAATAGCGGTGATCAACATGACCACACCGCCAATAACGTAGTACCAGGAACCACCAATGGCGGCTAACCAAACGCCACCAACCAGCATAAACGCGCCCGTCAGCAGTGCAAAAAGCACTGTGAGAAAACGGATTACGCCAAAAGATGAGGAAGCTTTCCCCATAATATTGACCTCTTTCTTTGCCATTAAAAACTAAAAAGGAAACAACGCGTTGGGCTGCTTCCCGACATAGAGTACGAAATAACGAAACGGTTCGAACGACGCTTTCCATGCGGCGAGATGTTCCCTTTGCGTTAAATTTTATCTTAAAAACGTTAAAGGGTTTGATATTTTTAGTGCTTTGCACGCGTGGAGAGGAAGTAGTGCGACATTTTATGGGGGAATAACGGTGTTATGTCCGGTTAGATCGGGCCATAACACCTAAGAGCAACACTTTGTGTAAACGTTTACCCTTCGAGCAGTATGCTGCTGGTACGTTGCTCTTGCCAGCCGCTCAAATTAAGTTGCGCATAATGTTCAGCAGGCAGCGTTAACTGCTGGGTACGTAATATTACCTCCGCTTCTCTTTCGCGACAGGACTCCAGCAGAAAAGGAAAGCTGAACTTGAGGTAATTATCGTTAAAAAACTCATCGGTCAGCACAATACCGCGAAAAGGAAAGGTGGATATATTCTTCCAGCAAGTGCCGGGTGGTGCCAAATCATATAGCCAAAATGAGAAACGCTCTGCGGCCTGGCGTAATGCACTATCTTGCTGAACTAAGTCGGCATAATCGATCGCCAGTTGTACATTCTCATTCTGCAGGCAGGAATAATTATCCGTTGCCTGTAAAAAACGCACAAGGTTATTTCCCGTTAACGGGATGATTATTAATTCGGGTGCATCCGGCAACTGGTTATGCAGCGAAATTATGTTGCCTCCATTAAGTGTTGTCGTGCTTTCCTGTTCGCAATGCATAAAAGGTGCTGAATAACACACGCCAGCTAGCGCACCGTCGAAACGGCGAATGCGCTCAGTAACATAAGGATTATAAGATCTGTTTTCCATTTATCTCTGTGAATAAATTAATTGGATGCAACGTCTTAATTATTATAAGAACGGGCGACTGGTGAAATCTTAACCCCGACAATATAAACCCTTTGCTGAATAAAGTTGATCTTTTTTAATTTTCTCTGATAGAGAGATATTAAGTGAAGCGGTAGCGATAATTCGCCATCATCTTATGTGTGTTGATATTTTCAAACTACAACCATCAGCCCGCTAATATTAAGAGCGCTATGCTTAGCTTAATTCTGGATAAGCTTCTGTTTTTAAACAGCACGGCTAGCCATTGCCTGGCTCAACAAGATGCCGCACTCTGTGGCCTGAAAAAATAAAGCGGAAGCCATGATGTGGCTTTTCACCAGGTTGGTGCAACGACGCTAACCGATGTAATGATTTAGGATGGGATAAAACTATGGGTTCTCCAGTATCCGCAGCAGAGGATTCATTGCTGCGGCACAGGTCGTTTGTCGCCTTTTGGCTGGCGCGCACCTGTTCATCGTTTGGTTTTCAAATGTTCTCGGTCGCGGTCAGCTGGCAAATCTACGCGCTGACCCACAGTGCGATGGCGCTGGGCATGATCGGTCTGATGCAATTTCTGCCTTCCGTGCTGTTGGCGCTGCCCGCCGGACATCTGGCGGATCAGCTCGATCGTCGCCGCATCGTGTTGCTCGGGCAATGCATTGAGTGGTTGGCGCTGCTGGGGCTGGTTGCGCTCACGCTGATGAACTGGGCAGGCAAGATTGAGATTTGGGGATTGGTGTTCCTGATCTCCGTCGCCAAGGCGCTTGAGTGGCCAGCGATTACCTCGATGCTGCCCGCGCTGGTGCCGCCGCCGATTCTGGCACGCGCCATGGCCGCCAGTTCGGTGGGCGGACAGGCGGCGGTGATTATCGGCCCAACGCTTGGCGGCTTCCTTTATGTTGCGGGGCCGGAAGTGGTGTATGGCGTCTCGGCACTGTTCTATCTGTTCTCCATCGTGCTGGTGAGTCGACTGCGCTATGAGCGGCCGCCGCAGGCGCGCTTGCCGATGAATCTGCCAAACCTGTTTGCCGGCGTGCGCTTTATCCGCGATCGCAAAGATGTGCTCGGTGTGATTTCACTCGACCTGTTCGCGGTGCTGTTGGGCGGCGCGACTGCGCTACTACCGATCTTCGCGCAGGATATTCTGCATACCGGGCCTTGGGGATTGGGCATCCTGCGCGGCGCGCCATCGGTCGGCGCGCTGCTGGTTGGCGTGTGGCTGAGTCGTCACAAGCTGGAAAAGAACGTCGGTATGATCATGTTCGGTTCGGTGGCGGGTTTTGGCGTGGCGACGTTGGTGTTCGCGCTCTCCACCCAGCTTTGGCTGTCGGTGATCGCGCTGGCAGCGCTTGGCGGCTTCGATATGGTCAGCATGGTGATTCGCGGCGCGCTGGTGCAGTTGGATACGCCGGATGACATGCGCGGCCGCGTCAATGCGGTCAACGCCATTTTCATTAATACCTCGAATCAGCTCGGCGAGTTTGAGTCAGGTTTGCTGGCCGCGTGGATGGGCGCAGTGCCCGCAGCGGCAATTGGCGGCATCGGCACGCTGATCGTCGTGGGGGTGTGGATGACGATTTTCCCGCATCTGCGTAAGCGGCAGAAGCTGGAAAACGAAACCGTGGTTTGATGGATTGGCTGTCATGACTTCGTTCGTCCATTTTGACGGTCGCCATGAATGGCGACCCTACGGCGTAAGGTGCGCATTTATGCGCACCGTTTCACAACCCGCACGATCCCCCAACATCACACGTTGATTGCTTTCCCCAGGCTAGCATCAAAGGTTTTCCAGCTCTCGGTCATATCCACCACGGTTTTCGATTTTTGCGCTTCATCGATTTTGATCGCGGTAAGTCCCGCTTCCAGCGCATCCACCACGGAAACCTTCAGCGGCGTTCCTTGCGTAATGTGTTTCACAATCTCTTCTGCCATCAGCGCATCGGCGCCGTAATGGCCGTCATAAGCGTTGCCGTCATACTCGGTATCCACTTCGCGCTCGCCGGTGCGGGCGTTGTGCACGCGGAAGTAGTTACGCACAAAGTCACCTTCGGCCATGCCATCGGTGCCCATCACGCAGAAGCGGCGGAACTCATCCGGCACGTTAAGGTTGGCGTGGAAGGCGAGGGTGGCGCCACCGGCATACTCAATCAGCGCGGTTTGGTAATCGACGATATCGGCATCGCCGTCAAACACCGCATCGGTGCTCGACCAGCCGCTCGGCTTAACGTGATATACCTCAGACTGCGGCGTTACCGCACCTTTAGGCGCATGCTGCGGCGTGAAGTTTTTGCGTCCGCCGAAGCTGGCAACGCGCACCGGACGCTCGCCGACCAAACCCTGATAGAGATCGATATCGTGGCAGCATTTTTCCAGAATGTACGGACCAGCGTACTTCTCCAGACGACGCCAGTCGCGCTGGAAGAACGCACCGTGATAGGGCTTGATGTGTTCGGTGGCTTCAATTGAGGTGATTTCGCCGAGGCGATTTTCATCGCGCGCGGTGAGCAGGTCGCGATAGAGCGGCGAGTAGCGCAGCACCAGGCCGACCAGAATGCGCTCGTGACCATATTGCTGTACCAGCTGTGCCATCGCCATGGTCTGCTCTTCGTTGATCACCACCGGCTTCTCGGTGAATACCGTGTAGCCCGCCGCTAAGCCCTGACGAATATGTTCAAGGTGCATAAAGTTCGGCGAACCGACCAGCAGCAGATCAAAGCCGCCGTGTTGTAGCAGCGCATCCACGCTGTCAAACGCGGTGCCCGCATCGATGCCAAAGCTGTGCAGGTTCGGTAATCCTGCCGGAGCCGGATCGACATAACCCACCACGGAAAACGCTGTGTCGGCTTTGTTGAACTCTTTCACCACATGGGAAAGACGAAAGCCCAGACCAATAATGCCCACTTTCATGTTGTACCCCTGAAGCCCGTTGCCTGTAAGCCGCCCGACCCGTCAGGCTGCTGATAATCTGACCGCTAACTTATTACGACAGAAAAACTAATGTCAATCCGTGTGGCGGATCTCAATTGGTGAAAAATTGTTATTTGTATGATTTATATCTATTTTAATTAACTATACGGATTGCCTATTTATTTGTTATTGCGATTTAAGTTTTTTTCCCCTATCTTTCGCACATCTATAAGCGTCATACCGTTTCGGGCTGGCAGGAGGAAGCGCGTGCATTCACTAATGCTGGGTATTGATGGCGGTGGTACGCACTGTCGTGGACGCCTGACCGACAGCGCCGGACGGCTGCTGGCGGAAGCCAAAGGCGGTCCTGCTAACGTCTGGTCGCAGTTTGATGCCGCCATTGCGGCCATCGAGCAGGTGATCGACGATCTGTTTGCGCAGGCGAATTTACCCGCTGAAGCGCGCGACCGCACGGTGATCGTCGCCGGGCTGGCGGGCGCGAACGTCGCCTCAGTGCAAACCCGTCTCGCCAGCTGGCAGCCACGCTGCCAGGCGCGCTATCTATTTACCGATGTCGAAATCGCCTGTGCCGGTGCGCACGCCGGTGCGCCGGGTGCGGTGTTTATTATTGGCACTGGCAGCCAGGGCGCGGCCTGGGATGGCGCGCACTTCACGCTGCTCGGCGGCTGGGGTTTTGCCCTGTCAGATGCCGGTTCGGGTGCGATTCTCGGCCAACGCGCGCTGCGGCTGGCGCTGCTGGCGCACGAAGAGATTGTGCCCGCCTCGGCGTTAATGCAGCGCATCATGGCAAGCTATCAAAACAGCCCGGAACAGCTGCTGATGTGGTCGAAACAGGCGACGCCCGCTGATTGGGGCCGCGTGGTGCCTGAGGTTTTCGCTGCCGCGCAGCAGGGCGATGTGCACGGCACAGCGCTGGTGCAGCAATGCGCCGCGGATATCGTGCAGATGGTACAGCCGCTGCTGGCGCGCAGCCACGGCAAGCTGGCCTTGATGGGCGGATTAGCCGAGCCCATTCAGGCGTGGCTGCCGGCGGATATCGCTGCGCTGCTGGTGCCGCCGCAGGGCGATGCGCTGAGCGGTGCGATTCGCCTCGCCACGCAGTTCAGCCTGACACTTCCCGCTTAACTTCAGATAAAGAGGCTCATGAGCGCTCCCAACGTAACCGCGCGCATTCTGCGGCTGATTGTCGAAAATGCGCCTATTAGTCAATCCGATCTCAAAGTGCGCAGCGGCCTGAGCATGTCGACGGTGTCGCAAGCCACCAATCGTCTGCTGACCGGCGGCATCGTGCAGGAGTTGGGGCTGCGCCGCGTCTCGATGGGGCGACCCAAAACGCTGCTTGGCCTCAATCCGGATCACGCCAGCGTGGTGGGGATTCAGCTTAACGCCGAACGCAATCTGATGGTGCTGACCGATCTCAGCGGCAACATCATCGGCGAGCAGCAGATTCCTTCCGGCGCGATGACGCCTAAGCAGCTCGGCGATGCGCTGGCGAAGTTTTTGCGCGGCGTTGAAGGCAAAAAGGTGGGGGCGATTGGTCTGGCGCTATCGGGTTTAGTCGATGCCAGCAACGGCGTTTGCGTGCTGTCGCGCGCGCTGGGCTGGGATAACGTGCCGATTGCCCGGCTGCTGGAAGAGCGTTTCTCGCTGCCGGTATTTATTGAAAATGATGCTAACGCGTTGGCAATGGCGGCGCTGGTGTTTGGTCAGCTCGGTCACGCGCAGTCGGCGGTGATTGCTACCTTCGGCAAAGGCATCGGCGCGGGGATTCTGCTCGATCGCCAGCTCTATCGCGGTCGTCACGGCAAAGCCGGTGAGATTGGCGTGTCGCTGCTGGGCGATGGTTCTGAGCGTTTGCTGGAGGATGTGGCATCGTCGCAGGCGATTTTACAGCGCGTGGCGGCCACCGCGAAAGAAGAGGCGCCGCTCACGCTGCGCGATCTCGATGTGCGTCCAACGCCAGAGGTGCTGAGTGCGCTGGCCGAGGCCGGGCAGCATTTAGGGATGTCGCTGGCGAATCTGTCGGTGGCTTACGATCCGGACGTGGTGTATCTGGCGATGGAGCCGCAAATGGCCTCGCGCATTTTGCTTGATCACATTACGCAGAGTTTCCAGACCTACCGTTTGAAGCTGACGCCGCACATGACGCCGCTGCAATTCCTCACCGAATCCAACCGCATGTGGGCGCAGGGCGCTGCCGGGTTCGCGGTGAATAAGTTGCTGGATTTGTTGGCCGCGCAGGCCGATGAGGATATTGCGTAGTAGGGTCGCCATTTATGGCGACCGCCACCATGAACGCACCGCACCCCTTAACGTAACCGCAAACCCTGCTCATCAAACAGCAAACAATGCTCGGCGCGCAGCTGGTAACTCATCCTCTCGCCAATCGCGTGTTCCGCCACGTTACGCTCTTCAATCACCAGCAGCTTCTCTTCGCCGATATCGAGATAGAGATAATTGGTGTGTCCCAGCATCTCGCTAAACGACAATTCGCCGCTGAAACTCACGGCATCTTCATTGCTGCTCACCGGCTGGAAATGCTCCGGACGCACGCCCAGCGTGATTTTCTGCCCTTCGCGGCACGACGCAGCGATCGGCAGCGTAAGCTGATTGATGCCCAGCGCTGGCACGCGCAGCTGCACCGCGCCCGGCGCGATCGCCGCCACTTCGGCACTGAGGAAATTCATCTTCGGCGAGCCAATAAAACCGGCGACAAACAGGTTGTCGGGATCGCGATACAGCGCCATCGGTGCGCCAACCTGCTCAATACGGCCCTGACGCAGCACCACAATGCGATCCGCCAGCGTCATCGCTTCCAGCTGATCGTGCGTCACGTAGATCATGGTGTTGCCCAGCGAGGCATGCAGGCGAGCAATCTCAATGCGCATCTGCAAACGCAGCTCAGCATCGAGGTTCGACAGCGGCTCATCAAACAGGAATATACGCGGATGGCGGATAATCGCGCGGCCAATTGCCACGCGCTGCCGCTGCCCGCCGGACAATGCACGCGGTAAACGGTCAAGGAATTCAGTGAGATGCAGACGTGCCGCCGTCTTTTGTATCGCCTGCTCAATTTCCGCTTTCGGGCGCTTCATCACCTCCAGCGGATAGGCCAGATTGCCGCGCACCGTCATGTTCGGGTAGAGCGCATAGGACTGAAACACCATGGCGATGCCGCGCTCGGTGGCGTGCTGATCGGTCATGTCGGCACCTTCAATCAGCAACTTACCGTCGGTGATCTCCTCCAGTCCGGCAATCATGCGCAGCAGCGTGGATTTCCCGCAGCCGGAAGGGCCGACAAACACCACGAATTCGCCGCTGTTAATGGTGAGATCGATGCCGTGAATCACGTTCACATTCTCGTAGGACTTCTTAACGTTTTGCAGATGCAGGCTGGTCATGCGATGCCTCGAATCAGAGAAGTTGGCCCATATAAATGGCGTTGCTGCGCATAATCGGCGTGAAGCCGAGGCGCTGATAGAAACCGCACACCTGCTCATTCTGCAGGCTGACGCCGAGGTACACGCCCGGCACGCCTGCGGCACGCAGATCGTTTAGCAGCTGTTCAATCAGCTTGCGCCCCCAGCCGCCTTGTTGTGCGGCTGGCAGCAGATTGATGTGCAGATGCGCAGGCCACTGTGTCACCAGCTGATCCGCCGCCGCATCGGGCTGATGAATCGCTTCCAGCACTTTGCTGTCGAGCGCCGCCTGCGGCGCGTAATCGCGATACTGCTGTTGCAGCTGTGGCCACCAATCGCTATTCAGCTTTGCTTCGAAGGCGCGCGTATCGGGCGCGGCGACCGCGTAACCCACCACCTCGCCATGCTGTTCCAGCACATAAGCAAATTCGGGCGCAAAGCGCGCGTAGGGAATGACAAAGCGCAGGCCGGGCAGTGCGGGATCGGAGTAGAGCGCACTGGCATCGGTCCCGGCATTGGCGGTCTCTAAGCAGATGCGCGACAAGGCGGGGAAATCAGCCTCGCTGGCGCGACGAATAACACCTTCAGCCGTCATGGTGGAGCCTCTTGGTCAGGAGATGAACAGATTTTACGGTAAAGAAAGCCGACTTAGTTTTCAAGGTGTAATAATTGCGCTGGCGCACAAAGCTGATGCGAACTATAACCACAATGCATGACGGCGCGCCTGACAAACTCACACGCCACGCCGGTTTACGCGCCAGATGACAACACATTGCCTTTGGCTCTCGCAGCGTAATGATAATAACGATAGGATTTTCATATGCTCTATCAGTAAGTTAAAGCGCTTCACTTGCCTGAGTGATTTATACTGATGCTCAGGCTTTAATCCTCAGTGCCGTCTTGTTTGCGCGCGGAATCGCAGCATCCTCTGCTGTTCCAGTGGCTTTTCTTCTTACTCTTTGCACTGTATCACAGAGCAAAAATTCCGCAGTGGCGATGTTTGACTTTCTTTTGTGCATAAAGTAAGTATGAATTATGTACGTTGTCGCTGCTGAATCAACCTGCCGGGAATCGCAGGTGTCGAGATGAAGGGATGCCAGTCATCTGTTGGAGAAACCGAGCATGATGTGTGATTCAACCAATCGTCCTTCCCGTTTGCAAAGCTCACTGCGCACCGTGTCGCGTCTGGTATCCGCCGGGATTTTGCTCGGTGCGACCATGGCAGCTGCGCAGGCCGTCACCCTGAATGAGTGGGACATTTACAACTATCCGCAGCAGACCGAAGCGGTGGATGAAGCGGTAAAAGCGTTCCAGCAAAAGAATCCGGGCATTGTGATTCAGCGTTCGGTGCACTCCTTCGAAGACACGCGCATTCCGCTTAAGCTGGCGCTGACCGCCGGTGACGGCCCGCAAATCGCCCAGGTGAATCAGGGCGGCGGCGATATGGGCTCGCTGGTGAAAGACAAGCTGCTGTGGCCGCTGGATGATTACGCCAAAACTTACGGCTGGACCACGCGCTTCCCGGATTCAATCCTGAAACGTAACCGCTGGTCAGATAAACAAGATTTCGGCAGCGGCAAACTCTACGGCGTAGCGAGCCTCGGCGAGATGGTGGGTTTGTACTACAACAAAGCGCTGCTGGATAAAGCCGGTGTCGCGGTGCCTAAAACCCTGCCGGAACTCGAACAGGCGATGGAGAAACTCAAAGCCGCTGGCACACCGCCGATGATGCTCGGCCTGCTCGACGGCAACATGGGCCAGCAGCTACTCAGCACCTTGTGGGAAGCGCAGATTGAGAGCAGCGACCGGAAAAAACTCGACGATCTGATTTACGACGTGGGCGGCACGTTCAAAGACGACAAGCTGGTGAAAGCCGCCAACCTGATGAAGGGCTGGAACGACAAAGGCTATCTGTTCCCCGGCTTCCAGGGCATTGGGCATGACGATGCGGCGACCCTGTTCCAGAACGGTCAGGCAGCGTTCCTGGTGAGCGGAACCTGGTATCTCGGCCAGTTTAAAGACAACAAAGATCTGCACTTCGCCGCGATGCCAGCGGGCGAAGGCGTGCAGCATCCACTGATGGTGGGTGGCACCGATCTGGCGTTCTCCATCACCAGCACCGCCAAAGACAAAGCGCAGCAGGATGCCGCAGCGAAGTTCATCGATTACATCGTCTCAGATGAGATGGCGAACCGCTGGCTGAAAGTGGGCTTCCTGCCGGCCGGCACCAGCAAAAATGCGCAGATTCCGGCGGATAACCCGCTGCTGGCGGAAGCCTATCAGGTGTGGGTGACGCTGAATGACAACGATGGTCTCGGCCATTATCTCGACTGGGCCACGCCAACCATGAACGCCGAGCTGAATCAGAATGTGCAGCTGCTGCTGGCGGGACGTCAAACCGCCGACCAGATGGTGATCAACTTCGATAACAACTATCAACGTTACCTGAAAACCCTCAAGCACTGATGACGTACGGCCCGGCGCAAGTGGCCGGGCCGCGAACAGGCCCGCAAGCGAGTACGGTTATGCTGAATAAATCTGCCTGGCGCAATGCGCTCTATCTTCTGCCCGCGGTGCTGGTGTATGCGGTGTTTCTGCTGCTGCCGCTGTTGGCCTCGTTAGGGATCAGCTTCACCGAATGGGACGGTACCTCGTGGCCGATTTTCATCGGCATGGGTAACTATCTGCGCATGTTCCAGGATCCGGTGTTCTGGGTGGCGCTCGGCAATAATGCCTTGCTGATGCTGTTCTACACGCTGTTTCCGATTGGCGTTGGACTGCTGCTGTGCAGCTTCCTGTATGAGACGCGTAATAACAAAGAGCGCAGCGTGCTGCGTATCCTCTTCTTCCTGCCGTACATCATGCCGATGGCGGTGCTCGGCGTGGTGTGGCGCTGGCTGTATAACCCGGCGTTTGGCCCTATCGATCAATTCCTGCGCGCCGTGGGTTTGCCGCAGCTGGCGAAGTCGTGGCTGGGTGATTTTACCTGGGCGCTGCCCGCGGTCGGCTTTGTCGCCACCTGGTACTTCTTCGGTTTCTGCCTGGTGCTGTTTATGGCCGGCTTGCAGCGCATGGATCCCTCGCTGCTGGAAGCGGCCGATCTCGATGGTTCATCACGCCGGCAGAAATTTATGCGCATTACGCTGCCGTCGCTGCGTCCCGAACTGCGTATCGCGCTGCTGCTGACGGTAATCGCCAGCCTGAAAGCTTTCGATCTGGTTTACGTGATGACGCAGGGCGGACCGGGCACGTCAACCATGGTGACCAACATCTTTATGTATAAGCAGGGCTTTGATCTGCACTACTTCGGCTACGCCTCCGCCGTGGCGGTGTTCAGTATGCTGATTGTGTTAATGATCAACGGCTTAATTCATCTTTGTTTACGGGAGCGTCACTGATGCGCGGCACGCCAACTGTCTCACGCGCGCTGATCTGGATTGTCGCGCTGATGACCATTCTGCCGTTTTTAATGGCGCTGATGACCTCGTTCAAAACGCAGATGGAGCTTTTTCAGGGCGTATTCACCTTGCCCTCGTCGCTGAATTTTAAAAACTACGTCACCGCGTGGCAGCAGGGACATTTCAACGTCTACTTCATGAACTCGGTGCTGGTGGTGATTCCGGTGGTGATCTGCAGCATCCTGCTTGGCATTCTGGCGGGATTCGGTTTTGCCTGGCTGAAGATCCCCGGCAAAACGGTGGTTGCCGCGCTGCTGGGCCTTGGCATGGTGCTGCCGAGTGAAGCCTTTATTATTCCCCTCTATCACGAGCTGCGCTGGATGGGCCTCACCAATACCTATCTGGCGCTGATTCTGCCGCAAATTGCCCTATCGCTGCCGTTCACTACGCTGATGATCGCCACCGCGTTGCAGCAGGTGCCGCGCGAGCTGGTGGAAGCGGCGGTGATGGATGGCGCTTCGCGCCGTAAAATTCTCTGGGGTTTGCTGGTGCCAGCAATCTGGCCGACGCTGTCCACGCTGGCGCTGCTGCTGTTTATCTGGACGTGGAACGAGTTCCTTATTCCGTTGATTCTGGTGAATAAAGACGAGCTGCGCACCTTGCCGATCGGCATGATGTTTTTCCAGAACAAAAATACCATCGATATTCCGGTGCTGATGGCGGGCGCGATGATTGTCATTCTGCCGCTGGTGGCGGTGTTCCTGGTGTTCCAGCGCAAATTTATCAGCGGCGTCACCGAAGGCGCGGTGAAATAAACACGTTGTCCACCAGCAAAAGGTTTTGGTCATGCGGCGCGTGCTGCAATAGCGCATCGCCGCTATTCAGGAGAACCGCATGCACGTTTCACTGGCTGATTTCTATCCCATCGCCGATGGCGAAACGCTGGATACTTACTGCTTCCAGCGCGCACTTAATCATCTGGCATCGCGCGGCGGCGGCACGTTGTCGGTGCCGCCCGGTCGCTATCATCTCGGCACCTTAACGCTGGGTTCCAACATCAATCTGCATCTCGAAGCGGGCGCCACGCTGCTCGCCAGTTCGCGCGTCGAGGATTATCAGCAGCAGCTGGCGCAGAGCCAGGCTGAACTGTCGCAGCATGTGCTGATCTACGCCGTCGGACAGCGCAATATCCGCATCAGTGGTAAAGGCGTGATCGACGGTAACGGCGATGCCTGGTTTGCCGCAGAAAAGGACGATCAGGGATATCGCCTGCCGCGTCCGCAGCGCCCGCGCATCGTGGTGTTTGAGGATTGCGAGCAGGTAACGCTGGAAGATTTCACCATCATTCAGGCACCGATGTGGACGGTACATCTGGTGAGTTGCCGTCATGTGCACGTCGATCACCTCACCATCGATAACAGCATGAGCATGCCGAACACCGATGCGCTGGATATCGACAGCTGTGAAGCGGTGTTTGTCAGTAACAGCTACCTGAGCGCGGCCGATGACGCCATCTGCATCAAAACCACTCAAAAACCCGCGCATCTGCGCCGAGCCGCGCGACAAATCATGATCAGCAACTGCCTGCTGCGTTCTTACAGCTGCGCGTTCAAAATCGGTACCGAAACCTTCGACGACGTGGAAGATGTCACCGTCTCCGGCTGTACCATCTTTGATTCCAATCGCGCAATTGGCTTGCTATCGCGCGATGGCGGCCAGTTCCGCCGTTTACTGTTCAGCAATATCACGCTGGCCTGCCGCCATGCGCCGCCGTGCCATTGGGGTAAAGCCGATGCGCTGTTTGTTTCAGTACGCGCGCGCGATCCGGCGATCGCGCCGGGCAGCATTGAGCAGCTGCAATTCAGCAACGTCAGCGGTGTGATGGAAGGGGCAATTAACCTGCATGCGGAACAACCGGGACAGATTCGTGATGTGATGCTGGCGAATGTGCAGCTGCGGCAAGTGGTGGCGGCAGGCGCGGATCAAGGGCATTACGATGTGCGCCCGCCGTGTAATCCCGAATCGCCAACCGGCATGGGCCTCGATAATGCGTACAAACTGGATAGCGCATCGGGTTTAGCGTACGGCGTTGCCGCCTATCCGGATGGCTTGCCGGGCGTGTTTGCGCGCGGTGTGGAGAACCTGCAGTTGCATAACGTGGTAATTGCGCGCCCGCAACCGTTGCCGCACGGCTGGCATGCGGAAACGGTGCAGATTTTGTAGGGTGCGCATTGATGCGCACCTGGATGTTACAGCGCCTGCGCGATAGCCGCGCCCAGTTCCTCGGTTGATGCGCTGCCGCCGAGGTCGCGCGTCAGGCTGTTGCCTGCTGCCAGCGTGCGTTCGATGGCATCTAACACCGCCGCGCCCGCTTCCGCGTAACCGAGATGCTCCAGCATCATTGCGCCACACCAAATCTGGCCAATCGGATTAGCAACGCCTTTACCGGCGATATCGGGCGCTGAACCATGCACTGGCTCAAACAGGCTAGGGAATTTGCCTTCCGGATTGATGTTGGCTGAAGGCGCAATGCCGATGGTGCCGGTACACGCTGGGCCGAGATCCGACAGGATGTCGCCAAACAGGTTGCTGGCGACCACCACATCGAACCAATCCGGATGCAGCACAAAGTTAGCGGTGAGAATATCGATATGATATTTATCGACTTTCACATCAGGATAGCTCGGTGCCATCGCTTCCACACGGCTGTCCCAATACGGCATGGTAATGGCGATGCCGTTGGATTTAGTCGCGGACGTGAGGTGTTTTTTCGGGCGCTTCTGCGCCAGATCGTAGGCAAATTTCAGGATGCGATCGACGCCAACCCGCGTCATTACCGTTTCCTGAATCACTACTTCGCGATCGGTGCCGGGGAACATGGTGCCGCCCACTGACGAATATTCGCCCTCGGTATTTTCACGCACCACGTAGAAATCGATATCGCCGGGCTGACGATTGGCCAGCGGCGCTTTAACGCCCGGCATCAGGCGCACCGGGCGCAGATTGACGTACTGATCAAACTCGCGACGGAACTGCAGCAGAGATCCCCACAGCGACACGTGATCCGGCACCACATCTGGCCAGCCCACCGCGCCAAAGTAGATGGCATCGAACTGGCTGAGCGTGGTGAACCAGTCATCGGGCAGCATTTTGCCGTGCTGCTGCCAATATTCGGCGCTGGCGAAATCAAACCATTGCCACTCCAGCGCAATATCAAATTTCTTTGCCGCTGCATCCATCACGCGGATGCCTTCAGGCATCACTTCTTTGCCAATGCCATCGCCAGGGATGACGGCGATTTTATAGTTTTTGCCGCTCATAGGGTTTCTCGCAGGTTGCTGTTGATGTTCTGTACGCAGTATAACCATGCATCTGTGGGAAATAATTAGCCTGAGCGATAAGCCAATGTTGAATAAAAGTAGAGAATCGCGCACTTCAACCGACGATCTGGCGTTCTTCGTGCGCGTGGCGGCGCTGGACAGCTTAACCGCCGCCGCACGTGAACTTGGCTTATCGCTTCCGGCGGTGAGCAAGCGCCTGAGCCAGCTGGAGCAGCGCTTAGGCGTGCAGCTGCTCAAGCGCACCACGCGGCGGCTGGAGCTGACGGCGGAGGGCAAACGCTATCTGGAGGGCGCGCGTCCGCTACTGGATCAGCTGGCGGAGCTGGAAGAATCGGTGAGCAGCCAAACCTCGGTGCTGCGTGGCTCGCTCAACATCAACGCCTCTTTCGGCTTTGGACGGCGTCACGTCGCCCCTTGTGTGTCGCGCTTTGCCGCGCTGCATCCCGAATTAGCCATGAGTTTGCAGCTCAGCAGCCAGCCGCTCAATTTTCTCGATGCGCGCGTGGACATCGACATCCGCGTCGGTGAACCGCCCGATGCGCGACTGATTGCGCGTAAGCTGCGCACCAATCCGCGCGTGCTGTGCTGCTCACCTGCTTACGCCGCGCGCCACGGCATGCCAGCAAGCATCGCTGCGCTGGCGCAGCACAACTGCATTTTACTGCGCCAGTTCGACAGTGATTTCGCGCTGTGGCGCCTGGGCGACGGTACACAGCAGCTGACGCAAAAGGTGCGCGGCAGCTTAATCACCAACGATGGCGAAGTGGCGATGCAGATGGCGCTAGATGGGCATGGCATTCTGCTGCGTTCGTGGTGGGATGCGCAGCACAGCATCAAACGCGGTGAACTGCTGCATGTGCTGCCAGAGTGGAGCGCCGCCGATGGCGACATTTTTGCCGTCTGGCAGCCGCAGCGTCAGCTGCCGGTACGCATCAGCGCGTTTGTTGATTTCCTGCAAACGGAGCTGTAATTAATAAGTCTATTTTGATTATTTATAATCATCATTGATGATTTGTGAGCAGCTTCAAACAAATTCAGCCCGGTTTACCCTATAAATTGCCCCTATTATGCGTAAATTCATTCTTGTTTGAGCGAAATGAATCATAAGCGTAAGTGGGGTGGCGAAGTGCAGAGACACGCAGTAATAACAACATTGGCCACCTCATCAACGGAACGCGTGAAGCCCAGCGCGTTCCACGACCCTACGTTATCGATGAGGCTGAAATGAAACAATTCTCTACAGAAGGGATGGTGATTATCGTCGGGATTGTCATTGCGTACATCCTGTTCACCACCTGGCTCACCTGGCGCCTGCGCAGTAAAAACAGCGGTGACTTTATGGCCGGCTCCAATGTGATGCCGGCTTTTGTGGTGGGCGTGATGCTGATGTCGGAATACATCGGCGCTAAATCCACCATCGGTACGGCTCAGGCGGCCTTCGAGGATGGCTTTGCCGCGTCATGGTCGGTGATTGGTGCCGCCATCGGTTTCCCGCTGTTTGGCTTTCTGCTGGTCAAACGCATCTACAACACCGGCAAAATCACCATCTCTGCGGCGATCGCTGAACGTTATGGCAACTCCACCAAAAACATCATCTCGCTGATCATGATCTATGCACTGCTGCTGGTTAACGTCGGTAACTACGTTAGCGGTGCGGCGGCGATCTCCACGGTGCTCAACCTCGATCTCACCACCGCAGCGGTGATCACCGCGATCGTCAGTACGTTCTACTTTATGTTCGGCGGCATGAAAGGCATCGCCTGGGTCACGCTGCTGCATAGCGGACTGAAATATATCGGGATTCTGATCATTCTTGGCGTGGCGTTGCACATGACCGGCGGCGTTAGCCCGATGATCAAAGAGATGCCGCATTTCTACTGGACGTGGGATGGCAATGTCGGCGGCAGCACCATCTTCGCCTGGATGATTGGTACCATCGGCTCGATCTTCTGTACGCAGTTTGTAATTCAAGCGATTGCCTCGACCAAAAGTGCCGAGTCCGCCAAACGTGCGACCTGGGTGGCGTTCTTCTTCTGCATGCCGATTGCCATTGCCATCGCGCTGATTGGCGTGGCGGCGAAATACCTGCATCCCGATATCAAAAGTCTTTATGCGTTGCCGGTGTTCCTGCAGGACATGAGCCCGTGGCTGGCGGGGATTGTCACCACCTCATTAGTGGCGTCGATCTTTGTCAGCGTCAGCACCGTAGCGCTGGCGATTGCCTCGCTGGTGGTGAAAGATTTCTACGTGCCCTATCGCAATCCGACGCCGGAGCGCGAGTTCCGCATGACGCGCTGGCTGTCGCTGCTGATCGGTTTCCTGCCGCTGATTTTCGTGTTGTTCGTGCCGGAAGTGTTGAAGCTCTCATTCTTCACCCGCGCCATTCGTCTGTCGATTTCAGTGGTGGCAATCATCGCCTTCTATCTGCCGTTCTTTAAAAGCACGCGCGGCGCTAATGCCGGCCTGATTGGTGCCTGCGTCATGACCTCGGTGTGGTATCTGCTCGGCGATCCTTTTGGTATCAACAACATGTATGTGGCGCTTGTCACGCCTGCGGTGATCATGGTGATTGACCGCCTGATCCCGTCAAGCCAAACCGATGAAAAAAAAGCCCCGAAATCTTCAATGCAAAACAGTGGAGCCTGAAATGAGTGATGTAACCCTTACCGTTGAACGCAGCGGTAACCTCTCTCCGCACGCACAGGATGCGCAACAGCTCACGGCGATGCTGCCTTCGGTCTGCCCGCAGAACCACGCGGCGAATCTGCTGCCGCTGCCCAATGGCGACCTGCTGTGCGTATGGTTTGGTGGCACGCAGGAGGGGATCGCCGATATTTCTGTGTGGTGCTCGCGGCTGGAAAACGGCAGCACGCAGTGGAGCGAGGCGCAAAAGCTGTCGGACGATCCCACGCGATCCGAGCAGAATCCGGTGCTATTCCTCGATCCCGACCAGGTGCTTTGGCTGCTGTGGACAGCGCAGAAATCTGGCAATCAGGACACCGCGATTGTGCGCTATCGCCAGTCACGTGATTTCGGCCGCAGCTGGGGCGCAATCGACACTTTGCTCGATCAGCCCGGCACCTTTATTCGCCAGCCGATTGTGGTGCTGCCAAACGGTAACTGGCTGCTGCCGGTGTTTTATTGCCGCACGCAGCCAGGCGTGAAATGGGTGGGTAACGATGATATCAGCGCGGTGAAAATTTCCAGCGATAAAGGCCAAAGCTGGCGCGATGTGGCGGTGCCGGACAGCCTGGGCTGCGTGCATATGAACATTACGCTGCTGCAGGATGGCAGCTTGCTGGCGCTGTATCGCAGCCGTTGGGCTGATTTCATCTATCAAAGCCGTTCAACCGACGGTGGCGAAAGCTGGAGCGCGCCGCTGGCGACTGACCTGCCAAACAACAATTCGTCGATTCAGGTCACGACGCTGCACAACGGCCATCTGGCGCTGGTGTTTAACGCCATGAGCGCCAAAGATGCCAGCGAGCGCCGCTTATCGCTGTATGACGAAATCGAAGATGAAGAGGATGATGGCGATGTGGCGGTGGCGGCTGAGCCGGTGGTGCACAGCGGACGCACCGCATTTTGGGGCGCACCCCGCGCGCCAATGACGCTGGCGATTTCCGCCGATGGCGGCAACAGCTGGCCGTGGCAACGTAATCTCGACGAGGGCGACGGCTATTGCATGACCAATAATTCGCAGCAAAAGCTTAACCGCGAGTTCTCCTATCCGAGCATTAAACAGAGTGACGATGGTGCGCTGCATGTGGCTTACACCTATTTTCGTCAGGCGATTAAATACGTGCGCGTCGATGAAAGCTGGGTGAAAGGATGAGCAGGCCGCGACACGCGCTGGTGACGGGCGTCAGCTCTGGCATTGGCGCGGCCATCGCCGATCACCTGTTGCAACAAGGTTGGCAGGTGACCGGTTTTAGCCGCACGCCGGTGCAGAAAGATCATCCGGCGTTCACCTCGGTCAGCGTGGATTTGCTGGATGCCAATCTGCTGAAGCAGGCGCTACTGGCGATGCCAAAGATGGATGCGCTGGTGCACGCTGCGGGCATGATGGCGGCTGCGCCGCTTGGTGAGCTGGATGAGGAGCAGAGCGCGCGTTTGTGGTACTTGCACGTGCAGGTGGCACAGATCATGGCGAATGCTTTGCTGCCACAGATGGCGCAGGGCGATCGTATCTTGCTGATTGGCAGCCGTACGTCACGTGGCGCGGCGAATCGCAGCCAGTACGTGAGCACCAAAGCGGCCATGGTGGGCATGGCGCGCAGCTGGGCGGCGGAACTGGCACCCAAAGGCATTACGGTAAATGTGATTGCGCCGGGCGCGACGGAGACGCCCATGCTGCAGCAGCCTGGCCGCACCAGTTCACCGCCAAAGTTGCCGCCGATGGGGCGCTATATCAAGCCAGAGGAAGTGGCGGCGCTGGCGGGATTTGTGCTGTCGCCCGCCGCCGATGCGATTACCGGGCAGGAGTTGGTGATTTGTGGTGGGGCGTCGTTGTAGTTTTTTCCCTCACCCTAACCCTCTCCCAAAGGGAGAGGGAATTGAATAGTGCACCGGTTTGCTCCCTCTCCCTGTGGGAGAGGGCTGGGGTGAGGGCAACAAGCCGCACCTACCCGCGCCGCAATCCCGCCACATCCACCTGCCACTGATTCAGCTTGTTATACAGCGCGGTGCGTGAAATCCCTAGTAGCTGCGCGGACTGGCGCAGATTGCCTTTCTGCTCGCGCACCACCTGCATCACATGCTGGCGCTCATTCTCCTGTAGCGAGCTCAATTCGCTGGCGACAGGCGCGTTACGCAGCACCATCTCTTCCGGCAGATCGTGGCGATCAATCTCCAGCCCTTCACACAGATTCACCATGCGCTCGACCAGATTCTCCAGCTCGCGCACGTTGCCGGGCCAGTGCCACGCCTGTAAACAGCTCATCGCCTCGGCGGAGAGCTGCGGCGCGATGCGCTTTAGCCGGGTGCAGAGCGCCTGAATAAAGGTATTCACCAGGCCGGGAATATCCTCCTGACGCTCGCGCAGCGGCGGGATCTCCAGCGAAATCACATTCAGGCGATAGTAGAGATCGCGGCGGAACGCGCCTTTCTCCACCGCATCCAGCAGATTGCAGTGGGTGGCGGCGATGATGCGCACGTTGACCTTGATGGGATGCGCCGCGCCGATTCTCACCACTTCGCCTTCCTGCAGCACGCGCAGCAGGCTGGTTTGCGCCTCGAGCGGCATTTCGCCAATCTCATCGAGGAACAAGGTGCCGCCATCCGCCAGCTCAAACTTGCCCGCCGAGCCGCCGCGCATCGATCCGGTAAAAGCACCATCGACATAACCAAACAGTTCGCTCTGCACCAAATCACGCGGCAGCGCGCCGCAGTTGAGCGCGATAAAGGCTTCCTGCTGGCGCGGGCTGGCGTTGTGAATCGCCTGCGCGAACAGCTCTTTGCCGGTGCCGCTTTCGCCGGTTAATAACACGGTGCTGTCGGAGCGACTGCTGGCGCGCGCTTTCTGAATCGCTTGCAGCACGCGCGGCGCGTGCCCGCGAATCATCTCAAAGGTGTAGCTGGCGCCCACGCCCATCACGCGGCGCGTAATGGCGCGGATACGCTGGTTCTCGCGCAGCGACAGCACGCGGCCGCCGTCGGGCGCGGGCATCAGCGAAATCAGGCAGGAAAGGGGATGGACGCCATCCGGCATAAATTGCAGCTCACGATCATTGCAGAACGGCATGGTGAGCAGCGATCCGCCTTGCGGTTGCAGCAGCACATCGATCGGCCCAGCGTGGGGATCGAGGCCGCTAAAGATCTGGCGGGCATAGCGATTCAGCGTTTTGATGCGACCGTGGCGATCGCAGACGATCACGCCTTCGTTCAGGGTTTCGAGGATCGACTGCTGCTCGGCCAGCAAACGGCGCAGCATCAGCTGCTGACCGACCGCTTCCGCTGCCGCCTGCACCGTGCCGAGCGTGTGCGCATTGAAGTTGTCGGGCGTGGCGGTCAGCGTGAGTACGCCAAGCAGCTGGCCGGTGGCATCGCGCACCGGCGCGGCGGCGCACTGGCGATAGCGTTTGCGCAGATCGAGCTTCCAGTTTTCGCCGCTCAGCACATACACCAGCCGCTGCTCAATCAGGCAGCGTGCGGTGCAGTTGGTGCCGAGTACCTCTTCGCGCAGGATGCTGCCGACCGGCGTTAGATCCGCGCCGCAGAAATGCAGCGTCACACCTTGCGCATCGGTCAGGTTGATGTGGCCATCCGGGTTATACGCCAGCAGGTTTTCCATGATGCTGCGCGCTGCGAGGATCAACTCGGCGTTGTGCTCAAGGATCGCCGCCAGTTCCGTCGCGGGCGGCGAGACATAGGCAAAGGTGGCGGGATCGATCGCGCGCTGCTGCGATCGCTGCCACGACTGCAAAATGCTGTGCCGCATCCAGCCGGGCTGTTCACCGCGTTCGAAGCTGTGCCAGCCCTGCCACAACAACGTATCCCATTCACCCACCTCCGCGCTGTCCGGCAAGCTGAAGATCGGATCGCTTTCATCTTTAAACGGCAAACGCTCACTGGCACGCATGTCACACTCCTGACCAAGGTGGAATGTCCATTTTATTGACATGTGAAGTTGACATGTAAATTTTGTTGCCAGATTGTGAGCTATATCTGTGTTATGCCTCACATAAAGCGGCGGATTGCAGTTGGCATCGCCTTTGCACTACAGATTGCACATCCCTGCGCTCGAATGAGCACATCCAAAACAAAAAGGAATAGGTCATGACATTTCATCTTAAGCCAGTACGCGTCGGCCTGATTGGCGCCGGACGCATGGGCAGTTTCCACGCGGAAAACCTGGCCTGGCGCGTGCCGGGAGCGATCCTGGCGGCGGTGGCCGATCCGCAACCGGGCGCCGCCGACGCGCTGACCAACAAGCTGGGCGTCGCCCAAGCCTATAGCGATCTGCATGCGCTGCTGCAGGATCCCGACATTGAAGCGGTGGCGATTGCCGCACCGGCGCGCACGCACGCCGAATGGGTGATCGCCGCCGCGAATGCCGGCAAGCATGTGTTCTGCGAAAAGCCGATGGCGGTGACGCTGGATGAGGCGGATCGCGCGATTGCTGCCGCGAAAGCGGCTGGCGTAGTATTGCAGGTCGGTTTTAACCGCCGCTTTGATTCCGGCTTTGCTGCAGCGATCGCCGCGGTGAAAGCGGGTGAGAATGGCACCACGCAGCTGAGCCGATCGCTGACGCGCGATCCCGGCCTGCACGATCCTTCGCGCATCCCGCAGTGGACGATCTTCCTCGAAACGCTGATCCACGATTTTGACACGCTGCTGCATTTCAACCCCGGCGCGAAGCCGGTGGAAGTCTATGCGCTGGCCGATGCGCTGGTGCGTCCGGATTTTAAAGACAAAGGCTTGCTCGATACTTCGGTGGTCACTATTCGCTTTGATAACGGCGCGATTGCCACCGCTGAAGCCAACTTCCAGGCGGTATACGGCTACGACGTGCGCGGCGAAGTGTTCGGCAGCAAAGGCATGCTGCAGGCGGGCCACATCAACGTTAACAACTGCGTGCGCTATCACCAGGATGGCATCGCGATTGAAACCTCACGCATGGATTCCGACCTGCTGCGCGAAGCCTATGTGGCGGAGATGGCGGAATTTGCCCGCTGCATTCGCCGTGGCGAAACGCCGCGCGCCACCGGTGAAGATGCGCGTAACGCGCTGGAGATCGCGCTGGCCTGTATCGACTCGGTGCAGCAGCAGCAGCCGATCAATCTGGGAGGTCGCTAATGGCCGGTTATCAGCTATCGGTTTGTGCCGAAATGGTGTTTCTCGATCTGCCTTTTGTCGAGCGCGTGAAACGCATTCATGAACTGGGCTTTGGCGTCGAAATCTGGGGCTGGGCCGACAAAGATATCGATGCGCTGGCAGCAACCGGCGCGCGTTTCACCTCAATGACCGGCTACCTCAGCGGCAACCTGACCGACGATAACGAGATCCAGCAGCTGCTGCAAAGTGCCGAAGCGTCGCTGGCGGTGGCCGAGCGGCTCAACTGTCCGGCGTTAAACCTGCACGGCACCGGGCTGGATGACATAGGGTTGCCGGTCAAACCGGTGGAAGTGGTGACCGGCGCGATGTGGCTGAAAGCGGCCGATACGCTGCGCAAAGTGGCGCAACTGGGCGAGCGCGCCGGACGCGTTTTCACGCTGGAGAACCTTAACTTGCCGGTTGATCATCCCGGCACGCCGTTCGCGCTGGCCGCCGACACGCTGGCGCTGGTGGAAGCGGTAAACAGTCCAGCGCTCAAGATGAACCTCGACCTGTATCACGCGCAGATCGGCGAAGGCAATTTGATCGAATTGATTCGCCGCTGTGGTTCGGCGATTGGGGAGGTTCAGGTGGCGGATGTGCCGGGGCGTCAGCAGCCGGGGACCGGTGAAATTAACTATCGCGCGATCGCCCGCGCGCTGCACGAAGTCGGCTATCAGGGCACCGTGGCGCTGGAAGGCTGGGCCAGCGGCGAAAGTGGTGCCGCGCTGCAGCAGTTCCGCGATCACTTCACGCTTTAACGGTTCCTCCGCCGGGTATTTGCCTGTTGCCCGGCGTTAACTCGATGAAATAAATAATAATATCTCAACCCTACAGGACTAACCCATGAACATCAGAAATGTGATGCTGTGCCTCTGCGCATTGCTGCTCAGCCTGAGCGCGAGCGCTAAAACCTTCACCGTCGGCGTCGCGCTGGCGAACTTCGATCTCAACTTCGTTTCGATTCTGCGCACCCAGATGCAGGAGGAACTGAAAGCCAATCAGCTCAACAGCCAGTTTGTCGATGCCAAAGGCGATGTGGCGCTGCAGGTGCAGCAGGTGGATGATTTTGTTAACCAGGGCGTCGATGCCATCATCCTCAATCCGGTCGACACTCAGGGCGTATTGCCGATGATTACCGCAGCGAAAAACGCCGGTATTCCGCTGATCTTCGTCAACCGTAAACCGGAAGTGAAGCTGGCCACCGACATGGCGTATGTCGGTTCTGACTCGACGTTGGGCGGCGAAATGCAGATGGAAGCGCTGGCGAAGAAGATGAACTACAAAGGCAACGTGGCGATTCTGATGGGGGCGCTGTCGAACGAAGAAGCGCGCGAACGCACCCGCGCGGTGGAAGCGGTGATCGCCAAATATAAAGATATGAAGGTGATTGAGAAGCAGAGCGCCAAATGGCAGCGCAACGAAGCGGTGGATGTGGTGTCGAGCTGGCTGCTGAATCAGCGACCGATTGACGCTATCGCGGCGAATAATGATGAGATGGCGATTGGTGCCATCATGGCGCTCAGTCAGGCGAAGAATGAGAAGATTTTGGTCGCCGGTATCGACGGCACGCCAGATGGTCAGCAGTTCGTGAAGAACGGTAAAATGACACTGACCATTTTCCAGGATGCAAAAGGGCAGGCGACCGGCGCGGTGCAGGTGGCGAAAGCGCTACTGGAGAAGCAGAAAGTGCAGGCGTTTAACTGGATTCCTTATCAAACCATTACGCCTGAGAACTACGCGCAGTTCGCCGCGAAATAACTTTTTTAGCTGACGAAAACTCTCCTGCTTGCAGGGGAGTTTTACGCCGGAAACCCGATTTATTTCCCCTCCACTTCGCTTTATTTGCCTAACTCTGACTGATAAACTCCGGCTGCAACCAGAATCGCTTCTGGTTAATAATTACTCAGGCATGATGCATTGACAGAACGCACGTGTTCACCCGGAGAAAAGTGCAGGATGGATAAAGACATTCTCAAGACCATTAATTCTCAGCACCTTTTCCCCGCGCAAAGCGACCGGCATATCTTTTTTGGTGTTGATGGTAAATTCATCGCCCACTCGCTGATTACCATCATGTCGATAATCAAGCATGCCGCTGATACGCGTTATCACTTTCATCTTATCTCTTCGGAAATCTCCGCAATTAATACGGCGCGTCTGGAAAAAATATTCGCCGGACAGTCACATGGATTAACGCTACATCATATTCAGGACAGTCTGTTTAGTGCTTTCCCCACTACAGAGTTGTTCACTCGCGCGACCTATTATCGTTTTCTCGCTCCGCTTATATTGCCTCATGCCGATAAACTGCTTTATCTCGATGCGGATATGGTTTGTCTGAATTCTCTCGACGAATTATGGCAAATTGCCATGCCATCCGAGGTGATTGCCCTGGTTGTTGGTGAGATTGCAGCACTGCAAGCGCAGTTGGCTGAAAATGTTGGCCTGCGTGGAAAACGCTACTTTAATGCTGGCATGATGCTGATTGATGTTCAAAAGTGGAACCGAGAGCAGGTGAGTGAACGCGCGTTTAATTTGCTTAGCGAAAAGGGAAAGCAGTTCCAGTATCTTGATCAGGATGCGTTAAATACGCTGCTTGAAGATCGTGTGATATTTACGGAAGCTCGCTTTAATACCATTAACATGCTCTCACACGATGATAACGGTTATACGCAGGATGTGCCGCATAATACCTGCTTATTGCATTACGCCGGTGCTGATAAACCCTGGCAACAGTGGAATCAACAGCACGTTGGCCATTACTATCGCGATCTTTATCAGATTTCGCCATTAGCCGACGTCTCTTTTGAAACACCGAAAAACGCGCAACAAGCGAAGAGAATGTACAAATTTTTGTTCCGTAGTCATCAATGGATGCCGGCACTCTATTGGCGCATTAAGTATTTTAAAATGAGGTATTTTTGAGTGCAGACTTTACGTTTAAAGCCGCTGTTAACCGAAAGCAATATTTATCAGCTGTGCTTTCTGTTGTTAACCCTGGCATTTGCGACCTCGTTAGTTATCCCCGCATATCCTAAGAAAACCTTCTATTTGGTGGGTTATTTAACGCTATTTTTTCTGCTGGCCCAGGGAATAAAAAGAAAATTCGTTCTGGATAAGAGTGCTTTCATCGTCGCCGTTCCCATTCTATTATTGGGCATAGTCAGGGTAATATGGTCGCGCATTTATGCCGATGCCTATTTTAGCGATGTAGTGGATAACTATTTTCAGGGCGGTAAACTTTTCATTATCTCCGCTTTTGTCAGCTATTTTTTCATTGCGTGGCGTCACTGTTTGTCAGCGAAAGTCCTTCGTATTAGCGTGTGCTTGTTAATTTTTGGCTTGCTGCTGACGCTGGGTGCCGGCTGGTACGAACATGCTCAGACGCAGCAACGCATTAAATTACTCACCGATTCAGCCGGTACCGTTTCATACCTGATGACGGCGTTAGCATTAACTGCCCTGTTTATTGTGAATAAGGTGATAGTTCGCCGCCTTAATCAAATTCTGCTGTTCACCGCTATCTTTGTGGTGAATATGCTGCTGATGTTCCTCACTGAGTCACGTGCGGCGGTATTGGTGCTGCCCGTTTTATACTTGCTCTGTTTTTATCTGGTTCATCGCTGGGCAGGAAAATATTCGCTGGTGATTTTAGTTCTTTGCATTGCGGGGGGGCTGTTCTTCATGCCCAGCTCCATTATGCATCGGTTGGACAACATCCAGAACGAAATAGACAGCTATCAGAAAAATAATGATACCTCAATTGGTGCGCGCTTCTCGATCTGGAAAAGTGGCTATCACAGCGTTTCCTGGTCGCTGCTGGGGCAAAGTCCGGATGACAGAACGGATAAAGCGCGCGTTTATATTAAAACCTATGAACGCGCTAATCCTGAGGCTTATAAAAATGTGATGTATCACTTGCACGATGATTTTTTAGAAACGCTTTCGCTGCAAGGTATCGCGGGTGCTGTCACCCTGATTCTTTTTTATGTGGGTTTAATTGTGGCGGCAATGCGTCGTCGGGCATTGGATGTCGCGCTGCTTCCTGTTTCCATTTTTATATTCGGTTTGACCGATACCGTATGGATACAAAGCAGTTCGGTGTTTATTCTGATGGCATCGATTATTATGAGTTATGCGCTGATGCAGCATAAATTCATAAACCATAAATAGACTTGGTAGGGTCGCCATTTATGGCGACCGCTTTCATCAACGCCTCAAGCCATTCCCCGCAACTTCATCTTAAGAAACTTTTTCTTCAGGCTAAATCTGACTTTACTGTCCATCATAAATGAAGCGAAAGGCACGTTTTCTATCGCCTGCTTCACCACACCTTTCTCATGTTCATCAATAATCAGCGGATAAAATTTATGCGCCAGATTGATCCAATGGCAAGCGAGCAGGTTGCGGTATTTTTCACCGAGCACATTATCCATCTGTTGCGTGGCTTTGATTAGCATCGATATTTTATTGGCATCCAGCGCGCTGGAGAGGCTTTGCCCTCGTTTAAAATAGAGATAAGGCCCGTACATTGCTAAAGAGATCTTTTCACTGGCTTTCAGGATAGAAGGGAATAAATACGCATCCTCGTAGCAGCTGAAGTCAGGAAAGTGGTTATCAACCAACAGCGATCGTCTAATAAACTGGCCGATGAAATGCGCCTGAATATCGCGGTGGATAAGGAATTTTTCAATCACCTGATGCTGCGATAAGGCAGTAACCTGCAAACCGTTCCACTTTAGCGGCTGCGGTTTACTTTCATAAACTTCATTCAGCGGTGCCAGCAGAATATCCGGTTTTTGCGCCTGCAAAAAAGGCACGATGTCAGCAAAAGAGTTATGAAGAAGCTGATCGTCACCATCCAGCATCGTAACGTAGTCGCCACTGCATTTGCTGACGCCAAAATTTCTTACCTTACCGATGTTACGGAACATCACGTCGAATATTTTCACCTGGCTGAATGAGGCGGCAAAAGTGTGCAGCAACTCACTGGTGTTATCTGTGGATGCGTCATTCACCAAAACAATCTCAACCGCATCCTCAATGCCCGTGCAGGCATTTTTAAGGCTGTTTAATGTCTCGGCAATATACTTTTCGCAATTATGAGCCGTGACCAGGACGCTGAGCGTGCAGTGTGAATCCATCATTAGCCTCTATCGGTTAGCAGCTTGTGTGGCGAACAAGTCTATCGTTTTCTGTGCTGAAGGGAATGAAATTGTGTTGCACGGCTTTGGTGATCATCCTCACAACTCCACACCTCATTTATTAGCGCAACTAAACTTTCTCACCGCTTCGCCGATATTTTTCACCACTGAGTCCGTGCGCTTTGCCCCACGATTTTGGGGCTCTACGATCAACTTCTGGTGTGGAAAAATGTCATGATCGCAACGCCCTTGTCAGGCCCGGCGGCTTCGCCGGTGGAGATGGTTTCGCTCAAACGTATCGCCCAGCGCGCGGATAGCCTGGCGGTGTTCCTCCGTTGGGCGCTGCTGGCGTGGCGCGATGTGCGCCCGCTATTGATGGGTGCTGCGGCGGCCGCCAGCGAAGTGGCGCAACTGGCGGCACACATCAATCAGCAAGCCGGTTATCTCACGCTGAGTGCCGATACCTAGCAGAGTGAAACGCTATTCGCGCGCAGCTTCAGCACTACGCTCGGCACCGAGCACGGCACCGTGCAGGTGGAGCATGCGGCACAAACCATGCGCGAGATTCATCGCAGTATCAGTGGGTTATCGCAGCTGGTGACGGAACTGTCGGAGATGAGTGAGCAGCAGAATTTGAGCATTGAGCAGATTCAGCAGAGCATCAATAGCATCGATCACAGCGTGCATCATAACGTGCAGCACGTGGCGGAAACGCTGCAGGTGGCGCAGCAACAGCAGCAGCAGGCCAATGCGCTGAAGCAGGCGATTTCGTTGTTTAGGTTGGGGTAAGTGCGGGCTTTGAGAAGGTCGCCATGAATGGCGACCTTACGTCAATTACGCGACGCCATTCACCAGCAGCACGCGGTACTTCGCGCCTTTCAGGCGATGCGCTTTGGCTTCCTGATACGCCGGGCTGAAATACCAGCCTTTCGCCGCTTCAGCATCCGGAAACTCCAGCACCACCACGCCTTCCGCTTCCGGACCTTCCAGCGTTTCCAGCTGGCCATAAAACGCCAGCGGGGTGATCGGGTGATCGCCGCGCGCCTGGCCAGCTTTCTCTGCGTAGGTTGCCAGCTCGTCTTTGTCTAAGGTTTCGTCCTTAATAAACACCACATATGCAGCCATTACTTCTCTCCTCGCGCCTGACGTTTGTCTTCAGTGTTGTTATCGAAATCGGCGGCATCATGGCGCTCCAGCAGCTGATCCTGCGGCTCGGCACCAAAGGCGCGATTCACTTTACGACCACGAATCACCGCCGGACGCTCAGCAATCTCTTTCGCCCAGCGCACCACATTTTTGTACGACTGCGCATCAAGGAATTCGCTGCCGCCATATTGGTTATTCAGCACCAGATTGCCGTACCACGGCCAGGTGGCAATGTCGGCGATGGTGTATTCATCACCGGCGAGGAAGCGATGGTCGGCCAGCTGGCGATCCAGCACGTCCAGTTGGCGTTTGGCTTCCAGCGTGAAGCGGTTGATGGCGTATTCGATTTTTTCTGGCGCGTAGTGATAGAAGTGACCAAAGCCGCCGCCGAGGTACGGTGCAGAGCCTTGCAGCCAGAACAGCCAGTTCAGGGTTTCGGTGCGGCCCGCCAGCGAGGTTGGCAGGAAGTGACCGAACTTCTCGGCCAGATAGAGCAGGATGTTGCCGGATTCGAACACGCGCTGTGGTGGCGTGACGGAATGGTCGCTCAGCGCCGGGATTTTCGAGTTCGGGTTGACATCGACAAATCCGCTGGAGAACTGATCGCCATCGCCAATACGGATCAGCCAGGCATCGTATTCGGCGTCTTTGGCACCGACCGCCAGCAACTCTTCCAGCAGGATGGTAATTTTCTGGCCGTTTGGCGTGCCGAGCGAGTAAAGCTGCAGCGGATGTTTGCCGACCGGCAGGGCTTTCTCGTGCGTCGGCCCGGCGGTTGGACGGTTGGTTTTCGCACCGTTACCTTTGGCTTCCGGGTCCCAGGTCCAGACTTTCGCGGGCTGATACTGATGTTCCGACATAGTGGTTTCGCCTTGTTGTGTTTGTATTTTTGCTGCTACTGAGTGTAGCAGCGCGTGATACAGGCGATTTAACCGCGCTGGCGGTGCGACGCAAAGTCCGATTATGTAAAGTTCTCTTGCGTAAACAGCATAAAGTCCACTTTACCGGGCTGATAAGTATCGGGAATCTCGCCCTCTTCCAGATGCCGCAGCATCAGCGTTAACGCGAGCTGGGCATGGCGCAGGGTATTTTGATCGAGGGTTAAGGTCAGCACCCGATCCTGCAATAGCCTGCGTGTGGTGCTGTACAACTCGTGCGTGACATACAGCACTTTGCCGTCGAGACGATGCCGCGCCAGCGCTTCGTGCACCTGTGTATTGCCAATGCCGGTGTTATACAACCCGACAATCGGCGGCGAGGCAGCCAGCGTTTTTTCTAGCAGACGGCTGATGCGTTCGCGTTCATCCTGACCGGCAAGAATCTCGCGCAGGCGCAGCTGCGGAAAGCGTTCGGTCAGCACCGCCTGAAACCCCTCAATGCGCTGGCGATGCGCGGCGTAATCGGCGCGTCCGCTCATCAACACCACTTCACCCGGCTGCGACAGCATGCTGCCGAGCATCAAACCGGCGGTGCGCCCGGCTTTGTATTGATCGATGCCGACGTGACACAACCGCGCGGCATCGGGCAGATCGGCGACCAGGGTGATCACCGGCACGCCACGCGCTTTACAGGCGGCGAGCGCATCGTAGATCAGCGGATTTTCATGGGCGAAGACGATCAGCGCGTCCATCTTTTTACTGCTGGCGGTAATGTGTGCGGCAAGTTTTTCCGGCGCGTTTTCCGGAATCAGCGTGCGATGCAGACGCAGGCGACGATAACCGAGTTCGTCGGCAAGTTTGGCAAAATCTTGCGCTAGTTGCTGGAAGAAGAAGGAGGCGTTGCCGCTGAGTAGCACTTCGATCTGCCACGGATGGCGATGCTCCTCGGGCAGAATGCGTTTCAAACCGGCGTCACGCGCTGCCTGCAGGATTTTTTTGCTCATGGCGGGCGATACGCCGCCGCGATCGTTGAGTACCCGGTCAACCGTGGCGACACCCACGCCCAGTTGTTTTGCCAGCTCGGCCAGCGTCACTGCTTTCATGTTGCGTGCATTCCATCAGAGCGGGCCCTCATCCTAACCTTCTCCCGCCAGCGGGAGAAGGGACTGTTTAGTTCCCTCTCCCTGTGGGAGAGGGCTAGGGTGAGGGCATCAGCGCCCACTTAACTAACCCAACAGCTCACGCTCAATCAGCTCACGGGTTTCCACCGCCTGATACTTCATCTTTTCCGGATAGCCAAACAGCGCCGCCGAGATAATCGACTCGCCGCCGACCTTAAAGGTACGGTTGGCGAAATTCATCTCGCGCAGCGCTTCAAACAGCGCATCGAAATTCACTTCGCCTTCACCGACCGCCACATGCTGGTGGATAGTCGCATCCACGCCAGGCGGGTTAACGATATAGCGGCAGTGTTTGGTATGGTTCATGGTATCGGCGATCAGCATATGCGACAGATCGTCACCGGCGTAATGCAGCATGTTCTTCACATCGCCCACGCCTTTGTCGTAGTAGAAGGTGTGCGGTGCGCTGTAGATGTACTTGACGTTTTCGCTGCGGAACGACTTCACAATGTCTGCGGTTTCGTTGTTCTGCTCGCAGAAATCCCACGGGTGCGCCTGTATCTCGACGCGGATACCTTCACGTTCGATGATCGGCAGCAGCTCTTCCATCGAGCGATAGAACATCTCTTCACAAATTTCCGGCTCGTTGGGATTGCCCGACAGCTCGGTGTTGATCACCTGCACGCCCATTTCGACGGCGATCTCGATCATGCGTTTCCAGTTCTTCACCGCCGCCTGACGACGCAGTTCATCCGGGCCAGACCAGCGATAAACGGTAATGAACGAGGAGATTTCCAGCCCGGTGGCATTCAGCGCATTTTTGTATTCGCGCATGATTTCACGGCTGGCTTTCGGATGTTTATAGAACGGATTGATCTGCGGGTGCGGCGACTGCTCGATGTACTTGTAGCCCCATTCCGCCACCTGATGCACCATGCGCGTAATGCCAAGATCCCTGATTACATCCACATCAAAAGCGATTTTCATTGTTTTCTCCTGAGCGTTAAGCGGTGTGGACTTTGATGATGACCATACGGATCTTTTTCCACGCTTCATCACTTTTTCTGATGCAAAACCATCAGCCTAAACCGCCTTTAATGCGCCAATAAATATCAAACATTTATTCTGAATGGTATGGAAATGAAATTTGTTATTCCGTTTTTGCGAGGGCGATCAAAATACTGAGAGATTCTCTATCACTCGATGCCGTTTAATGATGATTTCTGCGTTTGAGGATTGGTGATTTATTGCGGGTTAGGGCATTATTTTTGATAATTTATTATCATTTTTAATCCGGAAATAGCGTATGAGTAAAATCACCATGACCGCGATTGCCGCCGCTGCCGGTGTTGGCGTGGCGACCGTTGATCGTGTATTAAACCGTCGTGCGCCGGTGCGCGCCGCCACTGAACAGAAGGTGCTGGAAGCAGCCAATCGCCTCGGTTATCGCATCGGCAATGTGCCGCTGCTGAGCGGCATCGCGCCCGCCTCGAGCGTAACGCTGCGCATGGGCTTTATCCTGCTGTCAAAATCTTACTCGTTCTATCATTCCCTCACCGATGCGCTGCGCCAGCATACGCAGCCGTTTCATCCGGCAGGCAGCGAACCGCTGTTTACCTGGCACGACATTGATGATGTGGAAGCGGTGGTGGCCTCGCTGTATGCGCTGGCTGAGCAGGTGGATGCCATTGGCCTGGTCGCGCTGGATCACCCGCTGATTCGCCATGCGATAGAAAACATATCGCGTCAGGGTGTGCGGGTTTATGCGCTGTTTTCCAACTTTTCACCGTGCGGCCACGCCGGTTATGTCGGCCTGGATAACCAGAAAGCCGGGCGCACTGCCGCGTGGATTGCCACCCATCTGCTGCATCAGCCGGGCTCGGTCGGCGTGCTGGTGGGCGACCATCGCTTTATCTGTCAGGAGAGTAATGAGATCAGTTTCCGCTCCTATCTGCGCGAACAGGACAGCGCGCGGCGCGTGCTGGAGCCGCTGAAGACCAATGAATCGATTGATGGCGGTTACCGTTCCACGCGTCAGTTACTGGAAGAACATGCCGATTTGGCGCTGATCTTCGCGCCGTGCGGCGGCATTGAGGGCGTGATTCACGCCTTGCGCCAGCAGCCGCAGCGCAAGGTGGCGTTGATTTGTCATGGGCCGGTGAAAGAGGGCGAGCTGGCGCTGATTGATGGCACCATCACGGTGATGATCCGCAACCGCATCGACGAAATGGCCATGCGTCTGGCGCAGATGGTGCAGCAGCATCATGCGGAGCCGGGCGACCATTTCACCCAGATCATCCTGCCGTTCGATATCGTCACGCGTGAAAACCTGTAAAGCGCGTCATTGCTGGTTTTGATATTTTTTCTATCATTTTAATGATGCGAAATACTATGATCGCTATCAAAAAATGAATGTTTCATGGTTGTTGGTGATGAAATATTTATTTGATACTTGCGCTATCCACTACCGCAAGGAACGATCATGACTATTCATATTGCTAACGCGCCCTGTAGCTGGGGCGTTGATGACCCGAAAAATCCTTTCCTGCCGCCGTGGCAGAAAGTCCTGAGTGAAGCGTCGCAGGCCGGTTATAAAAGCATTGAGCTGGGCCCGTGGACCTATCTGCCGGTTGAACCTGCCGAACTGCGTCAGCAGCTGGAAGCGCACGACCTGTCGCTGGTGGCGGGCACCATTTTTGATGATTTGGTGAGCGAAGCCAATTTCCCGACGATGGTTGAGCTGACGCACAACATCTGTCGCAACTTGTCTTTGGTGCCAACCGCCGCTAAAACCCATGCGGACAACAAACCCGCGCCTTATCTGGTCATTATCGATTTCGGTAATCCAGAACGCGCCAAATACGCCGGTCAATCCGACAAGGCGCCGCGCCTGTCAGATGAGGAGTGGCAGCGCATGATGCAGCACATCACCACGCTGAGCCAGATTGCCTGGAACGAATATGGCGTGCGCGCGGTGATCCATCCGCATGCCGGTGGCTGTATTGAGTTCGCCGACGAGCTGCAACAGCTGGTGGAAGACATCCCGCACGAGGTTGCCGGTTTGTGCCTCGACACTGGACACTTGTACTACTCCGGCATGGATCCGATTCCTTACCTCAGCCGCTACTGGGATCGCATTGATTATCTGCACTTCAAAGACGTTAACGATGGGGTATGGCGCGACGTGATTGCACGCGGCGTCGATTTCTTCGCTGCCTGTGCAGAAGGCGTGATGTGCCCGATTGGCAAAGGGGCAATTGATTATCCGGCGGTGCGCGCCTTCCTGGCAGAGCGCAATTATCAGGGCTGGATCACCGTCGAGCAGGAGCGCGATCCGCGCGATGCCGACACCAGCCTGCGTGACGTCACCGCCAGCCTGCACTATTTGCAATCGGTCGGATTCTGAGGAGAACAGCATGATTAACGGCATTAAAGCTCTGGATCGCTCCCTGCGCTGGGGCATGGTTGGCGGCGGCGGCACCAGCCAGATTGGGTATATTCACCGTTCGGCGGCCACACGTGACAACAACTTTACGCTGCTGGCGGGCGCGTTCGATATCAACGCCGAGCGTGGCCGCGCCTTTGGCACCTCGCTGGGGATTGACGCCGAACGCTGCTATGCGGATTACGAAACTATGTTTGCGGCAGAAGCGGCGCGTCCGGACGGCATTGAAGCGGTGTCGATCGCCACGCCTAACAACACGCACTTCACCATCTGCCGCGCCGCGCTCAATGCGGGTTTGCATGTGGTGTGCGAAAAGCCACTGTGTTTCACCGCCGCTGAAGCCGATGAGCTGGAACAGCTGTGCGCCGAGAAGAAGAAAATCATCGGCGTGACCTACGGTTATGCCGGCCATCAGTTGATTCATCAGGCGCGCGAGATGATTGCGGAAGGTTTGTTGGGCGAAATCCGCATCATCAACATGCAGTTCGCACACGGCTTCCATAACCAAGCGGTGGAATTGCAGAACGAAAGCACCAAGTGGCGCGTCGATCCGCGCTTCGTCGGGCCGAGCTATGTGCTGGGCGATTTGGCGACGCATCCGCTGTTTATCGCTGAAACCATGGTGCCGCATCTGCAGGTGAAACGCCTGCTGTGCAGCCGCCAGAGCTTTGTCAAAACCCGTGCGCCGCTGGAGGATAACGCCTTCGTGATGATGGAGTACGACAACGGCGCGGTCGGCACCATGTGGGCATCGGCGGTGAACTGCGGTTCGATGCACGGCCAGAAAGTGCGGGTGATCGGCGAAAAAGCCAGCCTGGAGTGGTGGGACGAACAGCCGAATCAGCTGCGCTATGAAGTGCAGGGCGAGCCGGTGCAGATTCTTGAGCGCGGCATGGGTTATCTGCATCAAAGCGCGCTGGCTGACGATCGCATCGGCGGCGGGCATCCGGAAGGATTGTTTGAAGCCTGGTCCAATCTTTATCGCCGTTTTGCGCTGGCAATGGATGCCACCGATCGTGGCGATCGGGCGTTCCTCAAAGACTTCTGGTATCCAGGCGCGCATGCCGGTTTGATGGGCGTGCGTTGGGTGGAGCAGTGCGTGAAATCTGCCGATGCGGGAGCGGTGTGGGTGGATTGTTAAGATAGGTGCGGTAGTTGGCAAGGTCGCCATGAATGGCGACCCTACAAATGATCGGCTCGTTTTTCGTAGGGTCGCCATTTATGGCGACCTGAAATTCAGTGTGAACGCAAATCGCTGAGGAAGCGCTGTGCGCGCGGGTGCTGCGGTTGGGTGAAGAACTGTTCCGGCTGTGATTTTTCCAGAATCTGTCCCTGATCCATAAACCAGATGGTATCCGCCACTTCACGGGCAAAGTTCATCTCGTGGGTGACGCACATCATCGTCATTCCTTCCTGCGCCAGACCGCGCATCACCGACAACACTTCGCCGACCATCTCTGGATCGAGCGCCGAAGTCGGTTCATCGAACAGCATCACCGGCGGCTTCATCGCCAGCGCACGGGCAATCGCCACGCGCTGCTGCTGGCCGCCAGACAGCTGCGCCGGATAGGCATCGGCTTTATGCGCTAAGCCAACACGTTCCAGCAATTCACCGGCCTGACGACGTGCTTCGCTGCGCTTCACGCCCAGCACTTTCATCGGCGACATCATGATGTTTTCGGCTACCGACACATGCGGGAACAGGTTGAAGCTCTGAAACACAAAGCCGATGCGCGTGCGCAGTTGATTGAGGCGCGTGCTGCTGCCGTGAATATCGGTGCCATCAAACACGATCTGACCGTCATCGATCGGCTCCAGTCGGTTAACGGTGCGGATCAGCGTCGATTTGCCCGAGCCGGACGGGCCGCACACCACCACCACCTCGCCGGGATTAATCTCGGCGCTCAGGTTGGTCAGCGCCTGATACGCGCCGTACCATTTGTTGACCTGATTAAACATGATCATCGGTCCCATGCTGTTTCCTTATTGCGAAGATGTTTTAGTCAGCATCACCGCGGGCGCCACGCTGGGCGTTGGCTGCGGCGGTTGACGACGTTTCTGCGCAATGTGCGCTTCGAGTTTATTGGCCAGCCAGGTGAGGCTGAAGCAGATGATGTAGTAACTCAGCGCCACAATGGCGAACACCTGGAACGGTTTGGTCAGCAGCTGATTGCTCACCTGATTGGCGGCAAAGGTCAGTTCCGGCACGTTAATCACGTAGCCGAGCGTACTGTCTTTGATGATCGACACCAGTTGGCTAACCAGGCTCGGCAAGGTGTTAAACAGCGCCTGCGGCAGAATCACCAGACGCAGGGTTTTCAGGTGGCTCATGCCCAGCGCGCGTGAGGCTTCGTATTGGCCGTGCGGCAGCGCCTGAATGCCACCGCGCACAATCTCGGCGATATAGGCACTCTCATAGATCACCAGCGTACACAGCATGGTGGCGAAACCGCTGATGTTGTGGCCAATCAGCAGCGGCACGCAGAAGTAGGTCCAGAACACCACCATCATCAGCGGGATGCCGCGCAGCAGGTAAACCCAGCCGGTGGCGGGCCAGCTCAGCCAGCGCCACGGCGACAGACGCGCCAGGCCCAGCAGCACACCAATCGGAAACGCCAGCAGCACCGCCAGCACCGAGATCAGCAGCGTACAGAGCACGCCGCCAATCGGACCGTTCGGGTATTGGCCCATCAACAGCAGCATGCCGTTGTCATGCAAAATGGTGAAAATCTCAAACATCGCCATTACCTCGCATAGACGCGCTGGAAGCGGCGGGCCAGCAGTGCGCCAAGGCCCATCAGCAGCAGGGAGAAGAACAGATAGCCCACGGTCGCCACGATGTAGGATTCGAAGGTACGGAACGTTTGGTTCTCAATATCGCGTGTCACGTAGGTCAGATCCGCCACGCCAATCACCATCGCCAGGCTGGTGTTTTTGAACAGCAACACCGTGTGGTTGATCATCGCGGGCAGCGCGTTGCGAATGCCCTGCGGCAGAATCACGCCGCGCATGGCGCGCACGTAGCTCATGCCGAGTGCGCGCGCGGCTTCGTTCTGGCCGTCGGGAATGGCGCGCAGGCCGCTGCGGATATCTTCGGAGAAGTACGCCGCCTGACACAGGCCCAGCGCGGTGAGGGAGAACAGGAACTCGGCGTTGTAGTTGTTGATCCACATCTGCAGCCCTTCTGGCAGCAGCGTGGGAATGGCGAAGTACCACATCATCAACTGGATCAGCGTCGGCACATTGCGGTGATAAGAGACATAGGCTTTGACCAGCCCGACCGCGATGCGGTTTTCAGTCAGGCGGATCACCACCAAAAGCAGCGCCAGCACCATTGCCAGCAGCCAGGCACCCAACGCCAGTTCAAGGGTGATCACCGTTCCGTCAACGATCATCTGGCCGTATTGGCCGGTTATCACACTGCTGAAATCGAGAGCCATTCTGTTACCTCATGGTCGCAAATTACGCGCTGTGGTCGCCCGGTCGCATGGTGGAAAGACCGCCCGGCACCTGCAGCGTTGGGGTGATTTCGATATTGCCGATATTCACCGCCAGCGGTGCCGCGAGCGCGAAGGCGACGCAGTCGGCGATATCTTTAGCCTGCGGCAGTTCAAAGCCATCAATGAAGCGGCGGCGCGCCTCTTCGTGATCGCCCGATACGTTGCCGAAGATATCGGTGGCGACGCGGCCCGGACAGATTTCGGTGATGCGCACGCGTGCGCCGTAGCAGTCGACGCGCAGCTGGCGCGAAAGGGCATGCACACCGGCTTTGGTGGCGTGATACACCGAGTTGCCGTTGAAGTTGTAGATGGCGGCAATTGAGGTGATGTTGAAGACGTGGCCGCGATCGCGTTTCACCATGCCCGGCACCAGCAAACGGCACAGGTGCAGCACCGCGCGCAGATTGACGTCGACCTGGGTTTCAATCACGTTCTCGTCGGCATCAAGAATCGATCCCGGATGCGACAGGCCCGCGTTGTTGACCAGAATGTCGATTTCGAGATCTTTGCACAGCGCGGTCAACGCGTTGACGTCGCTGACATCCACCGCGTGCGGAATACAGCCGGTACGATCGGCCAGCGCCGCCAGCTGCTCTTTACGGCGCGCCACCGCGTGCACGGTGATGCCCTCTTTGCACAAGCGCTCAACGATCGCTTCACCCATCCCCGCGGATGCGCCGGTTACCAGCGCGGTTTTGTAATCTGAAAATGGCATCTGCCTCTCCTCGTTATGGCGTCTTTTGACTGTATGCAGTTATGCCGCAAGGGCATAAGACATAAAAATTTTGAGGCAATAAGCGCCCCTTATAACCCCGTTCGCCCGCCATTTATGGAGACCGAAACGTCAACACGTCCTCGTCATACTCCACCGCAGACAAATGCTCTGCCGCGAACGACTGCACCGTGCCGCCATCCGGGCTGATCACCGGCACATACAGCGGGCCAACCTGCACCAGCGCCACCACTTCACCGGCCGCGATCTGCTGGCCGGGCGCGACAAAATCCTGCTGGCTATGCGGATGGCGGCGCAGCAGCGTGCCGGGCATCGGTGCGCCAATGCGTTGTGTGATGGAGGGGATTTCAGCGGCGGGAACCGTGGCAGGCGCGGGCGTGGCTGGCGTGGCGGCGAAGGTCAACCGCACCGACCAGTGCTTGCCATCGAGCGCCAGACTGTTCAGCCCGGAGGATTGCATCTTGCGTGCCAGCGCGCGCAGCGTCGGCAGCGGTATTGCGGTTTTATCCATGGAATTCCCGTCAAAGCGAAACACGCCCGCCTGAGCGGGCAAAATCGTAATCTAGCGCGTTCGCAATACGGGCAGTAAGAGGGTTTCGCTTTGCGGCAATAAGCGGGACTTATCCCACTAAGGTCAGTGGATGATTCTCAACGTTGCGGCGCGACATCAGCGACAGCAGGATCGATTTCACCGCTTCGGCCGGCTGTGACAGCGGCAGGTGATCCGACATGCAGAACGACAGCGACACCTGCACATCCGGATCGACGATCTTCGCCATCCACGCATCGCCGTTTTTCAGCATCGCGCGCGCGGCGGATTCCGGCATGATGGTGGTGCCGAGCCCGGCGCTGAGCGCGGCATTCAGCGTGGTTTGTGACTCGATCTCGCATTTCACGCGGTACTGCAGATTGTTGTGTACGAAGGCATCGTCGAGCACTTTGCGCATGATGTTGTAAACGCGCGGCAGGAACAGATCGTATTGCGCCACCTGCGCCAGCGGGATCTCTTTCACCGGTTGCGCGAGGCTGAACGGGCAGACGAAGTAGAGATCCTCTTTCATCAGCGGCATAAAGCGCAGGCCGTGAATGGTGCGGTGATCGTAAATTACCGCCATATCCATGCGGCCATTCATAATCAGCTCGCTAAGCGTGGTGCCGAAGTTTTCATTGAAGTAGAGCACGATGCCGGGATGCTGCTGCTGCACTTCCATCATCAGCGGCAACGCGAGGTTTTGTGCGGCGGTGCCCGGCGCTAAGCCCACTGAGACGCTGCCGCTCAGCGATGCGCCAACCAGCTCAATGGCACTTTGTGCCTGTTCGCACTGGCGCAAAATCGCCTGCGCGTGGGAGTAGAGCGTTTTACCGGCTTCGGTCGGCGTCACGCCGCGCTTGGTACGAATGAGCAGTTGCTGATTCACTTCCCCTTCCAGCGTAGCCAACTGCTGGCTCAGCGCGGGCTGGGCAATATGCAAAATATCGGCGGCCTGGGTCAGGCTGCCTACATCAACAATTTTAACAAAGTACTTCAGGCGACGAAGATTCATGAACGCTTCCTCCAACAGAACGCATAGCGGGTATCAAGCAAAGTTGATGCCAAAATAAGCTTTCGCGAATGAACTCAGACAGGAGGGTAGAGCCACAGTGCCTCCTAAGGCCGATGCTGAGTTGGACAGTTGCCGTGACGGCGAGGGTAAAACAGCGACCTTTGCACTGGTATGGTGCGATTCACTCATTAGATTTGGCGATGATGGGAGTGAGTAAACGGGCGTTGCGCGCTGTTAACCGGCACTCAAAGTAACACTCTATTAACATTGCGTCAGGCGCTGACGCGTGACCTGCCGCGCATTTCCACATCAGGCTCGCCACCTTTATGGCGAAAGTGTGCGGTCGGTTCAGTCATCGCTTTGTGTTATATCACCACAACAAAGCACTATTAACTGCCGCTTCGGGCAAAAACCTATCCTCTGGTAAACGTCGTGTTTGCAGCTTGCTGCAAGCCGTTCATGCTGACACTGAGCCAGGATAAACCCATGCCCGAGATAGCCAATCGATTAAAGAATGTCACCGTTTCTGCCTCTGTTGCTATGACCCAAAAGGCCCGCGATCTCGCCGCGCAGGGTATTGATGTGGTAGCACTTTCCACCGGTGAACCCGATTTCCCTACGCCACCTCACGCGATTGAAGCCGCTTACGCCGCCGCGCGCGCCGGAGATACGCGCTATCCGCCTACCGACGGCACGCCAGCGCTGCGCAAGGCGATCCAGCTGAAGTTCAAACGCGATAATCAGCTCGATTACGACGTCAGCCAGATCCTCACCGCCGGCGGCGCTAAGCAGATCATCTTTAACGCGATCCTCGCGACCATTAATCCGGGCGATGAAGTGGTGATCCCAACGCCGTCGTGGATCAGCTATGCCGATATCGTCAAATTCGCCGGTGGCGTTCCGGTGGCGCTGCCGTGTGCGCAGGAGAACGGCTTCAAGCCGCTGCCTGTTGATTTAGACGCCGCCATCACCGACAAAACCAAATGGTTGCTGCTCAACTATCCGAGTAATCCCACTGGTTCGGTGGCGAGCAAAGCGGAGCTGCACGCGCTGGGCGAGGTGCTGTTGCGCCATCCGCAGGTGTGGATCATGACCGACGATATCTACGAGCACCTGATTTACGACGATGTGCGCTTTTATACGCTGGCGCAGGTTGAGCCGCGTCTCTATGACCGCGTGCTGACGGTGAACGGTGTGTCGAAAGCTTATTCCATGACCGGCTGGCGTTTGGGCTTCTGCGGCGGCCCGGCACCGTTGATCAAAGCAATGAGCAACGTGAATACGCAGAACAGCGGCGGCGTTTGCACCTTAACCCAGGCCGCGGCGGTGGCGGTGCTGGAAGGGCCGCAGGATCTGTTGCAGGAGCGCGCGCACATCTATCGTCAGCGCCGCGATTACGTGCTGGAGCGCTTGACGTCGATTGACGGCCTGCGCTGCCATAAACCGCAGGGCGCATTTTATCTGTTTGTGAATATCGCGGGCTACATTGGCAAAACCAGCGCCGGTGGCCGGTTGATCACCAATGATGCCGATTTTGTGCTGGCGCTGATTGAAGAGCAGCACGTGGTGACGGTGCAGGGCGCGGCGTATGGCATGAGCCCGTTTATCCGCTTGTCGTATGCCACGAGCATGGAGCGGTTAGAGACGGGATGCGATCGCATTGCGGCGTTTTGTGGTGGTTGCGTTTGATGTTCAGGTCGTCATGAATGGCGACCCTACAAAACATCATTGCGCGATAACCTCTGCGGCCGGGGCGACCTGATGGCCGCAGGCTTCGATTTCGCTGCGCACAATGGTGGCGAGCGCCAGCGAACCTGGCGTGTCGCTGTGAACCAGAATCGAGCGCGCACGCACCGCAATCTCTTCACCTTCAATCGTCGTTACCGTGCCATGCTGCAAAAACTGGCGCACGCGGGCGCGCAACGCGGCTTCCTCTTTGATCACCGCACCGGCAATGCCGCGTGGCACTAAACGGCCTTGTGCGTCATAGGCGCGATCCGCCAGAAACAGCGTCAGCGTCTTCAGGCCAGCGGCCTGCGCGGCGGCTTCGATGATGGTATCGGGCTGGGCGAAGATGATCAGGTCGCTATTGATGCGCGCCACCAATTCCATCACCTGTTGCGCCAGCACGGCATCGCGGTTGACGATGTTGCCCATCGCGGCGTGGAAACTGAAGTGGGAAACGTGGGTGCCTTCCGCGCGGGCAATCGCCGTGAGCGCGCCGAGCTGATAGGCCACCTGTTGGCAAATCTCTTCGGCGCTAAACGGCAGTTCGCGGCGGCCAAAACCCTGACGATCCGGCAAGCCAGGATGCGCACCAATCCCCACGCCATGTGCCTTCGCCAGCCGCACCATGTTGCTCATGATCGTTGGATCGCCGGCGTGGAAACCGCAGGCGATATTAGCCGATGACACCACTTTCATCAGCGCGGCGTCATCGCACAGCTGGTAAACGCCAAAGCCTTCACCCATATCGGAATTCACATCTATCTTCATGTCTGGTTCCTTGTGCGGATTAAACGGTAAGCGCTTTACGCAGTGGCTGGCAGCTAAGGCGCAGGCGGCTCAGCCAGCGCGTGACTTCCTGTTCGATGGCGATCGCTTCACGCACATCGCATTGGATCAGCTGGATCGACTGGCCCGGCAGCACTTGCCCAAGCCGCCACAGATCCTGTTCGATCACGCCCGCGATCTTCGGATAGCCGCCAGCGGTGTTGGCATCGCTCAGCTGGATGATCGGTTCGCCGCCCGGCGGCACCTGCACAATGCCGGGGATCAGCCCGTACGATCGCATCTCAACGGTCTCTGACGGGAAGATCGGATCGCCTGAAAGCCGATAGCCGGTACGATTGCTTTGATTCGATACCTGCCACGACTGCTGCCAGAAACGCGCGGCATCGGCGGCAAACAGCGGGTATTCGCCGGAGGGAATGGCACGCAGCTGAATGTCTCCGGCGCTGTTGCGGGGAAAACAGGCGTGTAATGCGCTGTCTGGCGGTTCGATGCCGATGCCGCTGTGGGGAAGTGCCGGGCTGCAACTGTCGCCGAGCGCCAGCCGATCGCCACGCTGTAGCGGACGTCCTTCAACGCCGCCGAAGCCGCCGCGCAGCGCGGTACTGCGCGAGCCGAGCACCAGCGGCACATCGATGCCGCCCGCGATGCACACATAGCCACGCGCGCCGCTGCGTGGATAACGCAGTTCCAGCACTTGCCCGGCCCGCACGCTGCAGCCCCACCACGGCGGCAGC
>NZ_DALYOQ010000020.1:0-30931 GCF_031974595.1 Pantoea sp. CTOTU46764
GTCACAGCCACATTCAGTCGCTGACTATCCCGAACTGTATCTCTTACGATCCGTCTTACGCGTACGAAATTGCGGTCATCATGCAAGACGGTCTGGTGCGTATGTACGGCGAAGCGCAGGAAAATATCTACTACTACATCACCACGCTGAACGAAAACTACCACATGCCTGCGATGCCGCAGGGTGCGGAAGAGGGTATCCGTAAAGGTATCTACAAACTGGAAACCGTAGACGGTAGCAAAGGCAAAGTGCAGCTGCTGGGTTCAGGTTCGATTCTGCGTCACGTGCGTGAGGCCGCACAGATCCTGGCGAAAGATTACGGCATCGGTTCTGACGTCTACAGCGTGACCTCGTTCACCGAGCTGGCGCGTGATGGTCAGGATTGCGAGCGCTGGAACATGCTGCATCCAACAGAAACCCCGCGCGTTCCGTACATCGCTCAGGTGATGAACGAAGCACCGGCCGTCGCTTCAACCGACTACATGAAGCTGTTCGCAGAACAGGTTCGCAGCTACGTACCTTCCAGCGATTATCGCGTATTGGGTACTGATGGCTTCGGTCGTTCCGATAGCCGTGAAAACCTGCGTCACCACTTCGAAGTGGATGCATCGTATGTGGTTGTGGCTGCGCTGGGTGAGCTGGCTAAACGCGGCGAAATCGATAAGAAAGTGGTGGCAGAAGCAATCACCAAGTTCAATATCGACGCCGATAAAGTTAACCCGCGTCTGGCTTAAGAGGTAAGAGAGTAATGGCTATCGAAATTAACGTACCGGACATCGGGGCAGACGAAGTTGAAGTCACCGAAATCCTGGTCAAGGTGGGCGACAAAGTTGAAGCTGAACAGTCGCTGATCACCGTGGAAGGCGATAAAGCCTCCATGGAAGTGCCTTCGCCGCAGGCGGGCGTGGTTAAAGAGATCAAAATCTCTACCGGCGACAAAGTGGAAACCGGCAAACTGATCATGATTTTTGACGCTGAAGGTGCCGCAGAAGCGGCGCCAGCGCCAGCCGAAGAGAAGAAAGCGGAAGCCGCTCCTGCTCCAGCAGCCGCTGCTGCTGCTGCTGCGGTCAGCAAAGAGGTCAACGTACCGGACATCGGCGGCGACGAAGTTGAAGTCACCGAGATCCTGGTCAAAGTTGGCGACAAAGTTGCTGCTGAGCAGTCGCTGATCACCGTTGAAGGCGACAAAGCCTCAATGGAAGTGCCAGCCCCGTTCGCGGGCGTGGTGAAAGAGATCAAAATTGCCACCGGCGATAAAGTGAACACCGGCTCACTGATCATGGTGTTCGAAGCAGAAGGCGCAGCGCCAGCCGCTGCCGCTCCAGCAGCCAAACAGGAAGCCGCACCCGCTGCAGCACCTGCGGCTTCTGGCGCGAAAGACGTCAACGTGCCGGACATTGGTGGCGATGAAGTTGAAGTCACCGAGATCCTGGTGAAAGTAGGCGACAAAGTTGCTGCTGAGCAATCCCTGATCGTGGTTGAAGGCGACAAAGCCTCAATGGAAGTGCCTGCACCGTTCGCCGGTACCGTGAAAGAGCTGAAAGTGGCGACTGGCGATAAAGTCAGCACCGGTAAGCTGATAATGGTGTTCGAAGTGGAAGGCGCGGCACCAGCTGCGGCGCCTGCCGCTAAGCAGGAAGCAGCTCCAGCGGCAGAAGCAGCGAAACCTGCAGCGGCTCCAGCAGCAGCGAAAGCGGATGCAAAAGGCGAGTTCGCTGAGAACGACGCTTACGTACACGCTACGCCGGTGATTCGTCGCCTGGCGCGCGAGTTCGGTGTGAATCTGGCGAAAGTCAAAGGCACCGGCCGTAAAGGTCGCATCCTGAAAGAAGACGTACAGACTTACGTCAAAGACGCGGTGAAACGTGCTGAAGCGGCTCCGGCTGCAGCAGCCAGCGGCGGAAGCCTGCCAGGTCTGTTGCCTTGGCCGAAAGTGGACTTCAGCAAGTTCGGCGAAATCGAAGAAGTGGAACTGGGCCGTATCCAGAAAATCTCGGGTGCTAACCTGAGCCGTAACTGGGTGGTTATCCCGCACGTTACGCACTTCGACAAAACCGATATCACCGATCTGGAAGCGTTCCGCAAACAGCAGAATGCCGAAGCTGAGAAACGCAAACTGGATGTGAAATTCACACCAGTGGTGTTCATCATGAAAGCCGTTGCCGCTGCGCTTGAGCAGATGCCACGCTTCAACAGTTCACTGTCTGAAGATGCACAGAAACTGACGCTGAAGAAATACATCAACATCGGTGTGGCGGTTGATACGCCAAACGGTCTGGTGGTTCCAGTGTTCAAAGATGTGAACAAGAAAGGCATTACTGAACTGTCTCGCGAGCTGATGGCGATTTCCAAGAAAGCGCGTGATGGCAAGCTGACCGCTGGCGATATGCAGGGCGGTTGCTTCACCATCTCCAGCCTTGGCGGCCTGGGCACCACGCATTTCGCGCCAATCGTCAACGCGCCTGAGGTGGCTATCCTCGGTGTTTCCAAGTCAGCGATGGAGCCGGTATGGAACGGTAAAGAGTTTGAACCGCGTCTGATGATGCCGATCTCACTCTCCTTCGACCACCGTGTGATCGACGGTGCTGATGGTGCGCGCTTTATCACCATCATCAACAACACACTGTCCGACATTCGCCGTCTGGTGATGTGAAGTTAATCAAGGCCGGCGAAAGCCGGCCTTGTTGTAAGCATTCAATGTTGCCGCGGTTGGCAGTTTGTTAACAATTCTGTAAACTCTCGCGGTGAAATGTCCCGGCGGATATAGGGCATTAGAGCTTGGGAAAAGCTTTCTCCTGACTGCCGGTAATCAAACAAGAGGTCATGATGAGTACAGAGATTAAAACTCAAGTCGTGGTACTTGGGGCAGGTCCTGCAGGTTACTCTGCAGCCTTCCGTTGCGCTGATTTAGGTCTGGAAACCGTAATCGTTGAGCGTTACAGCACCCTCGGCGGTGTTTGTCTGAACGTAGGCTGTATCCCGTCAAAAGCGCTGCTGCACGTCGCCAAAGTAATTGACGAAGCAAAAGCCCTGGAAGAGCACGGTATCGTGTTTGGCCAGCCGCAAACTGACATCGACAAAATTCGTTCGTGGAAAGAGAAGGTTATTAACCAGCTCACTGGCGGCCTCGCGGGCATGGCGAAAGGTCGTAAAGTGAAAGTGGTGACTGGCCTCGGCAAATTCACCGGCGCTAACACGCTGGTGGTCGAAGGTGAAGGTGGCGCAACCACCATTAACTTCGATAACGCGATCATCGCGGCTGGTTCTCGTCCAATCGAGCTGCCATTCATTCCGCACAACGATCCGCGCGTGTGGGACTCTACTGATGCGCTGGAACTGAAAGAAGTGCCGAAGCGTCTGCTGGTAATGGGCGGCGGTATCATCGGTCTGGAAATGGCCACCGTTTATAAAGCGCTGGGTTCAGAGATCGACGTGGTTGAGATGTTCGACCAGGTGATCCCGGCTGCCGATAAAGACGTGGTGAAAGTCTTCACCAAGCGTATCAGCAAGAAATTCAACCTGATGCTGGAAACCAAAGTCACCGCTGTTGAAGCGAAAGACGACGGTATCTACGTATCAATGGAAGGCAAAAAAGCCCCAACCGATGCACAGCGTTACGACGCGGTGCTGGTGGCAATTGGTCGCGTACCGAACGGTAAAGGCCTTGATGCCGGTAAAGCTGGCGTGGAAGTGGACGATCGCGGCTTCATCCGCGTCGACAAGCAGATGCGCACCAACGTACCGCACATCTATGCTATCGGCGACATCGTGGGTCAGCCAATGCTGGCGCACAAAGGTGTGCACGAAGGCCACGTAGCGGCGGAAGTGATCTCGGGCCTGAAGCACTACTTCGACCCGAAAGTGATCCCATCCATTGCTTACACCGAGCCAGAAGTTGCCTGGGTTGGTCTGACCGAGAAAGAAGCCAAAGAGAAAGGCATCAGCTACGAAGTCTCCACCTTCCCGTGGGCAGCTTCAGGCCGTGCTATCGCGTCTGATTGTGCGGACGGCATGACCAAGCTGATTTTCGACAAAGAAACGCACCGTGTTATCGGTGGTGCGATTGTCGGTACCAATGGCGGCGAGCTGCTGGGTGAAATCGGTCTGGCGATTGAAATGGGCTGTGATGCCGAAGATATCGCTCTGACCATTCACGCGCACCCGACGCTGCATGAGTCTGTCGGCCTGGCTGCCGAAGTGTTCGAAGGTAGCATCACTGACCTGCCGAACCCAAAAGCGAAAAAGAAATAAGTTTCCGCTTTGAATAAATTAACGGCTCCTTTATGGAGCCGTTTTTTATTACGGATTCTATTTAAATAAACAAGTAAAAAAGGCGCGTGAGCTACTTTGTGAGTCATGCCGGAATAGCGGGAGCGAACTCCCGCTAGTGAAGTTTTACTGTTGTGCTTCGTAAGCCATAACAGCCGATAATTCAGCAGTGAATATCCGTAATCGTAATTCACAGAGTGAGCTGCGATTAACCAGACACAATCCTAATAGAATGAGCCCGCTGATAATCAGCTTGCTGAATATTGACTTCATAGTCACGTTCCTCTTGATTTAGCACGAGCAAGCGACTACCCTGACATTTCTCACGTGTAGGGTAGTTCGCTTGCCCGTGCGGTTAATGAAAGTTAACTGCACGGTTTTACGCTCCACAACCTACCTCAATCTTTTCAGCTTGAAGCAAGTTGCCTCAAGCGCCCGCAGGCAGTCTACGCCAAACTTCTTTTATTTCACCTTAAATTTTAAATTATTTATAATTAATGGATTTATATATTGTCTAATCATTTAAATAGAACGCGCAACAGACATTTTTAATTAAAGGTTAATTTCCTTAAGCCAATCAATAAAATGCCTCAGCGGTGCGGATAGATATTTCCGGCTCGGATAGTAAAGCCAAAAACCTTCTTCTACCTGAGTGAACTCCGCCAGTATTTCCACTAACTCACCGCGAATTAAATCTTCCCGCACCGTACCTTCATGCAGAAAGGCAATGCCTACGCCTGCACGCGCTGCCTGTAATATTCGCTCATTGTTATCCAGCACCAGCGATCCTTTTACCGCCACTTCCTGTTTGCGGCCATCCTGCCAGAATTCCCAGCGATAACGTCGGCCACTGGGAAAGCGTCGCTCAATGCAGGGAAACTGCAGCAGCTCAGCCGGATGCAGTGGCGCGCCATGCTGCGCAATAAACGCCGGGCTCGCCACCGCCAGCGCCCGCATCGCTGCGCCAAACGGCACCGCTACCATATCCTGCGCCAACACATCGCCGTAGCGCACACCGGCATCAAATCCGGCTTCTACGATATCTAGCAGTGAATCGTTGCTGTCGATCTCCAGCGTGATCTCGGGATAGCGCAGCAAGAACGGCAAAATCAGCGTATCGAAGAACAGCGCTTCCGCCGATCGCGGCATGCTAATGCGCAATACGCCGCGTGGATCGCTGCGCCAGTCGTTGAGCTCATCCACCGCTTGCGACAGATCGGCAAGCGCAGGCTGAATGCGCTGTAAAAAGCGTTCACCGGCTTCGGTGAGCGCCACTTTGCGCGTGGTGCGATTGAGCAGCCGCACACCCAAACGCGCTTCAAAATGGCGCATCGCGTGGCTTAGGCTGGAGGGCGTGACATTGCGCTCCTCCGCTGCTTTACGAAAGCTCAGGTGCTGCGCGACGGCAGCAAACATCTCCAGTTCCTGCATAGACGCACGGTATTTATTCATTGCTGAGTTTTACTCACTAAATCGGCAAAAATGCCTCAATTGTTGCTGCGATTGCTGAGGTTTATAACATTAACACCAACAGCGAAGAGGATTAAACAATGCAACAACGTCAATTAGGCAATCAGGGATTACAGGTTTCGGCGCTGGGATTAGGCTGCATGGGCATGAGTTTCGCCTATGGGCAGAACGATGAAAAACAGGCGCTGAACACGCTGGCACGGGCGTTTGAGCTGGGCGTGAATTTCCTTGATACCGCAGAAGTATATGGTCCATTCACCAACGAGAGCTTGTTGGCAAAAGCAATTAAAGGGCGCAGCGATATCAAAGTGGCGACCAAGTTTGGTTTTCGCATTACCGATCAGGGAGAAGGTTGGGAACGCATTACTGGGGTGAATAGCGATCCGGCGCATATTCGACGTGCGGTCGAAGGATCTTTGCAGCGTCTCGGTGTGGAAACCATCGAACTACTCTACCAGCATCGTCTCGATCCGGCGGTGTCGATTGAAGAGGTGGTGGGCGTGATGGCCGATCTGGTGCGGGAAGGGAAGGTGAAGTATCTCGGTTTGTCTGAGGTTTCATCCGCCACCTTGCGCCGTGCGCATGCGGTGCATCCGATTTCGGCGCTGCAAAGCGAATATTCGCTGTGGTCACGCGATCCGGAGCAAGATGTACTCGCTACCTGCCGTGAACTGAACGTCGGCTTTGTTCCGTATAGCCCGCTGGGGCGCGGCTTCCTCACCGGGAAATTCCCGGCCGCCACAACCTTAGCGGAAGATGACTTCCGTCGTTCACTGCCGCGTTTTCAGCAGGATGCGCAGGCGCATAACCAAAAGTTAGTGAATCAACTTAACGAGATGGCTGGAGGTTATGATGCAACAGCCGCTCAGCTGGCGTTGGCGTGGGTGCTGGCCAAAGGCGAGTTTATTGTGCCGATTCCCGGTGCCAGCAAAATTGCCCATCTGGAACAGAACTGCGCCGCCGCCGGTTTAGCATTACGCACGGCGGATGTCGCCACGCTGGATGAGGTGTTTAGCGAGAAAAACATTCTGGGTGAACGTTATAACGACAGCGAGTTTGTGCTGGTCGATCGTTAAAACTCTTCTCCGAAAATGAGAACAAGCAGGCTTTCAAAGCCTGCTTTTTTATGTGATCCCGCTCAATTTGCAGATGAAGCTGCTAAAAAACGCACGGATGTTGCTTTTTTGTAAACAGATTAACAATCAGGCGAAATGCTGCTATGCTGCCCCACGCGGAACCGGGCACCTCACCCTACTGTTCGACAGCATCAAGGGGTGCACCGGAAAGCTATACAATGAGAGCGAGGAGAACGTCGTGCTAGAAGAATACCGTAAGCACGTTGCCGAGCGTGCTGCCCAGGGAATCGTACCTAAGCCGTTAGATGCTTCCCAGATGGCCGCGCTGGTTGAACTGCTAAAAAACCCGCCAGCGGGTGAAGAAGAATTCCTTACCGACCTGTTGGTCAATCGTGTTCCACCAGGTGTTGATGAAGCGGCGTATGTCAAAGCCGGTTTCCTGGCAGCTGTCACTAAGGGCGAAGCCCACTCTCCTCTGGTTACTCGCGAAAAAGCCGTTGAGCTGCTGGGCACCATGCAGGGCGGTTATAACATCCATGCGCTGATTGAAGCGTTAGAAGATGAAGCCTTAGCCCCCATCGCTGCCGAAGCCCTGTCTCACACGCTGCTGATGTTCGATAACTTCTACGATGTCGAAGAGAAAGCCAAAGCGGGTAACCCACACGCGAAAAAAATTATCCAGTCCTGGGCCGATGCCGAATGGTTCCTGAAGCGTCCAAAACTGGCTGAAAAAATCACTACCACCGTGTTCAAAGTGACCGGCGAAACCAACACCGACGACCTCTCTCCGGCGCCGGATGCATGGTCACGTCCGGATATTCCACTACACGCGCTGGCAATGCTGAAAAACGCCCGTGAAGGCATCGAACCCGACGATGCGGGTAACATTGGCCCGATCAAACAGATCGAAGCACTGCAGACCAAAGGCTTCCCGTTGACCTACGTCGGCGACGTGGTCGGTACCGGTTCTTCACGTAAATCCGCCACCAACTCGGTGCTGTGGTTTATGGGCGATGATATCCCTTACGTGCCAAACAAAAAGGGCGGCGGTCTGTGCCTCGGCGGTAAAATCGCTCCCATCTTCTTCAACACCATGGAAGATGCGGGTGCCTTGCCAATTGAGCTTGACGTTGATCGTCTGAATATGGGCGATGTCATCGACGTTTACCCGTACAAAGGCGAAGTGCGCAATCACGAAACTGATGAAGTGCTGGCGACCTTCGAGCTGAAGACCGACGTGCTGCTGGACGAAGTCCGTGCTGGCGGTCGTATTCCGCTGATCATCGGTCGTGGCCTGACCACTAAAGCGCGTGAGTCATTGGGTCTGCCGCACAGCGATGTGTTCGTGCAAGCCAAAGATGTTGCCGCCAGCACCCGTGGTTACTCACTGGCGCAGAAAATGGTTGGCCGCGCGTGCGGCGTAGACGGTGTCCGTCCAGGCGCGTACTGCGAACCAAAAATGACCTCAGTCGGTTCTCAGGACACCACCGGTCCAATGACCCGTGATGAACTGAAAGACCTGGCGTGCCTCGGCTTCTCAGCTGACCTGGTGATGCAGTCATTCTGTCACACCGCCGCCTATCCGAAGCCGGTTGACGTGACCACCCACCATACGCTGCCAGACTTCATCATGAACCGTGGCGGCGTCTCGCTGCGTCCGGGTGATGGCGTTATCCACAGCTGGCTGAACCGTATGCTGTTGCCCGATACCGTTGGTACCGGCGGTGACTCACACACCCGTTTCCCAATTGGTATTTCCTTCCCGGCAGGTTCTGGTCTGGTAGCGTTTGCTGCTGCGACCGGCGTAATGCCGCTGGATATGCCGGAATCGGTACTGGTGCGCTTTAAAGGCGAAATGCAGCCGGGCATCACCCTGCGCGATCTGGTACACGCGATTCCGCTGTACGCAATCAAAGCGGGCCTGCTGACCGTTGAGAAGAAAGGTAAGAAAAACATCTTCTCTGGCCGCGTGCTGGAAATCGAAGGTCTGCCGAAACTGAAAGTTGAGCAGGCATTTGAGCTGACCGATGCCTCGGCTGAGCGCTCTGCTGCTGGCTGCACCATCAAGCTGGATAAAGAGCCGATCATCGAGTATCTGAACTCGAACATCGTGCTGCTGAAGTGGATGATCTCGGAAGGCTACGGCGATCGTCGTACGCTGGAGCGCCGCATTGAAGGCATGCAGAAATGGCTGGCCGATCCGCAACTGCTGGAAGGCGATGCGGATGCAGAATACGCGGCGGTGATCGACATCGATCTGGCCGAGATTAAAGAGCCAATTCTGTGCGCACCGAACGATCCAGACGACGCGCGTTGGTTGTCTGACGTGCAGGGCGAGAAGATCGACGAAGTGTTTATCGGTTCGTGCATGACCAACATTGGTCACTTCCGCGCGGCCGGTAAATTGCTGGATGCCCATAAAGGCCAGCTGCCAACCCGCTTGTGGGTTGCGCCGCCAACCAAAATGGACGCCGCACAGCTGACCGAAGAGGGCTACTACAGCGTCTTCGGTAAGAGCGGTGCGCGTATCGAGATTCCGGGCTGTTCACTGTGCATGGGTAACCAGGCGCGTGTGGCGGACGGCGCGACGGTGGTTTCCACCTCGACCCGTAACTTCCCGAACCGTCTGGGTACCGGCGCGAACGTCTTCCTGGCGTCGGCTGAACTGGCGGCGGTCGCTTCGCTGCTTGGCAAGCTGCCAACGCCGGATGAGTATCAGCAGTTCATGCTGCAGGTTGATAAGACCGCGGCTGACACTTACCGCTACCTCAACTTTGATCAGCTGGGACAATACACTGACAAAGCGGATAGCGTGATCTTCCAGACTGCCGTTTAATCGGCTATCGGGATGAACAAGGGACGATGAAAATCGTCCCTTTTTTTATGCCCTTTTTTCCGCTGACATCTCCAGGCATAATGCGAGCGCGATCCCACTTTATTCAGCGTGCTGCGCACAAAATGCATTTACACGGTGCCGCGCGGCGCGCCATCAGTATGAGGCAAACCCATGGAGTACGAATTTCTGCGTGATTTGACCGGTCAGGTCAAAGTGCGTATGTCGATGGACCACGAAGCGGTGGGGCACTGGTTCAACGAAGAGGTCAAAGACAATCTGCCGTTGCTGGATGAGGTTGAGGCCGCCGCCCAACAGGTGAAAGGCACCATCAATCAGTGGCAGCGTGTCGGGCATGAATACACGCTGTGGCTGGATGAAGAAGAGGTGATGATTCGCGCCAACCAGTTGGCGCTGGAAGATGACGGCATGGAAGAGGGCATGACCTATTACGATGAAGAGAGCCTCTCTTTCTGTGGCGTCGAAGATTTTCTCGCGGTGATTGCCGCTTATCGGCTGTTTATCGCCGGTAAATAACGTAGGGTCGCCATTCATGGCGACCCACCTAATTACCGCGCCGCGCCGCTTGCAACCGAATGTGAATGTGAAACCTGTTCCTCATCGACGATAGGTTCAACGTTACCCATCAGGAACAGATAGTTAAGGATGCCAATCACTACCAGCACCGCCGAGAACACCAGCGCCCAGGTAAAATGACCGGTTGCGCCAACTATCGCGCCGGTAATGATCGGTCCCACCGCGCCGCCCATGTTGGATACGGTATTCTGCAGGCCCGCGACAATCGACACGCTGTTTTGCGGCGCCACATCACCCGGCAACGCCCACACTTGTGATGCCGCTACGGTGGTGCCGGATTTGGCGATACACAGCAGCAGCACGGTCATAAACACCGAATCAGTGAACGGGGCAAAGCCGATGCACAGCGCCATCAACAGGCCGATGGTGAGGAACAGTTTGCGTGTGGCGGTCAGCGACAGCACTTTGTTATGCACCATGCGATCCGATGCCCAACCCGCCAGCACTTCAATCACCATGCCGCAGATCAGCGGCAGCGCAGCCACCATCCCCATTTTGAGAAAATCCATACCTTTATCTTTCACCAGATAGGTCGGCAGCCAGGTGATAAAGAAATAGGAGGTGTAATTGATGGTGAAGAAGCCAATGCACATCGCCCAGATATTGCGGTAGCGCAGCAGTTTGTACCACTTCATCGGGCGCACGCTTTTATCGCCGTGCTTTTGCGTCTGACCATTACGGATGAAGCGCACTTCTTGCTGGCTTATCGACTTATGATCTTCCGGGTTCTCAGCGTAGATAAAGTACCAGGCAATCACCCAGAACAAGCCCAGCGCGCCTATAGCGAGGAAGGTCAGACGCCAGTCGAACAGGGCGATCATAAAGACGATCAGCGGCATGGCCACCGCACCACCAAATTTGGAGGCACTGTCGAACAGGCCAGAAACCGTGGCGCGTTCGCGATCCGGGAACCAGCGCGCGGTAATGCCCGCGTTGCTGGGATAGGCGGCGGCCTCACCGACGCCGAGGGCTAAACGCAGCGCCAGCAGCGATTTAAAACCGGTTGCGAGGCCCATCGCCATGGTCGCGATTGACCACCAGCCGACGGCGATGCCGAGACCTTTTTTCTGACCGAAGCGATCGGCGAACCAGCCCGCCGGGATCTGCAATAGCGCATACGACCAGAAGAACGCCGCCATGATGAAGCCCATCATTTCAAGATTGATATCGAGCTCTTTGATCAGATGCGGTGCCGCTGCCGAGAGCACGGTGCGGTCAATGTAGTTAATGGCGATGGCCAGCCACATCAGGCCAGCAATCCACCAACGGATACGACTCGAGCGCGCAGAGTTAGTCATAATAATTATCCACTCGAAAAAGGGTTACAGAGAAAGGCGGCGTGTTATTCCAGCCCGTTCATCACGTTGATTGGGCGTTCGCCCTGTTGGATGCACTGCACAATTTGCGACACGCAACGTTCACCAATCGCGCTGATTGCACCGTCGGTGTAACCGGCAATGTGCGCAGTGGGAATGAAGTTGCCGAGCGTGAACAGCGGATGCTCGCTCAGTGGTTCCTGCACAAACACATCGGCCGCCGCACCGGCAATCACGTTATCCAGCAGCGCCTGATAAAGATCCTGCTCGTTCACCACGCCGCCGCGTGAGGCATTAATCAGGAAGGCATTTTTCTTCATGCGTTTGAGGCGCGCGGCATCAAACAGATTGTGCGTTTTGTCGGTAAGCGGCATGTGCAGAGTGATGAAATCGCTGGTTGCGGTCAGCTGATCCAGCGTGACGAATTCGATGCCGTGCTCGGCAGCAAACTGCTCATCGGGATAAAAATCGAACGCGATCACCCGCATGTTGAAGCCTTTGGCGCGCAGCGCAACCTGCTTGCCAATATTACCCAGCCCGATGATGCCCAGCGTTTTGCCGTAGACGTCGGTGGCAAAAATTCGCGGCCAGCTACCCGCGCGAGTTTCGATGGCGGCTTGAGTGATTTGACGCGCGCTGTTGAGGATCAACGCAAAAGCGAAATCGGCAACCGCGTGTTTGTTGGCATCGGGCACATTGGTGACGTAAATACCGCGTGCGCGCGTCGCTTCCAGATTGATGTTGTCGACGCCAACGCCGTGCTTACAGACGATTTTCAGCTGCGGCGCTAACGCCAGCAGTTCTTGGTTGATGTCGGTAAAGGCCACGATCATCGCCACGGTGTTAGCCAGATGCGGCTCAAGTGCGCTTAGCGGCGCATCGGCGGGCAGCATGATCAGCTCAAAACCGTGCTGCTGCAGCACCTCAATCGGCGCCGCGTCGTATTTGGCGAATGACGGTGAAGTACAAATGACTTTCATGATTCTTCCCGGGGTTAGTAAATGCTGCCAAATTGGCCAGGTCACCATAAATGGCGACCCTACAAATCGCATTCATATGTGCGTTCGTACCTGCATTACTGCAAATACTGATTCACAATCTGGCGGATCTTCTGCTCTTCTTCGGCAGAGAAACTCACCGCGTAGCGGCTGTCGCCAACCTCAAAGCCCAGCAGCGTCACCGCTTTTTTTACTGCGGCGGGAGAGAAGCCCACGCTATACAGATCGGTGCGCAGACCGGTGACATTCTCCTGCGCCAGGCGCGAACCTTCGATATCGCCGGCATGAAAGCGTGCCCAAATCGCATTGATCTCTTTAGGTGCCACGTTAGCGAGACCAGAAATACAGGCCGAGCAGCCGTCGACAAAGCCCTGATGAATCAACGAATCCGGACCGTTCAGCACATCAAAACTGTCGATTCCTGCAGCCGCTTGCAGGAAGCCGCTCAGGCTCTCATAGCTGCCGGCGCTGTCTTTAATGCCGATGATGTTCGGGTGCGCGGCCAGCGTGCGTACGGTTTCCGGTTGCAGCGTGTTGCCGGTGCGCGCCGGAATGTTGTAGAGGAACAGCGGCACGTCGATGGCATCGGCCACCGCGCGATAGTGGGCAATCAGCTCTTCCTGCTTCAGCGGCACAAAATAAGGCGTGATCACCGAAACCGCATCCACGCCCAGCTTCGCCACTTGTTTCCCAAGGCGAATGGTTTCACGCGTGGAGATCTCGCCAATGTGCGCCACCACCGGCGCGCGGCCGTTCACTTCATCGACGCAGGTTTGCGTCACCGCCAGCTTCTCCTGTTCGTTCAGCACGAAGAATTCGCCGTTGGTGCCGCCGCAGAAGATGCCATTGCCGGCGCTTAACTGACGTTTAACCTGTTCGCGTTGGGCGGCTGGATTGAATGCGCCGTCGCGATCAAAGGTGGTGACGATGGCGGTTAACACGCCCTGAATTTTCTTACTCATGTTGTCCTCGATAATCCTTAGTGATTCAAAGCCGGAAACAGCGTCAGGTAGACGTTTCGTACGTCTTCGGCGCCCACTTTCATCGGTACATTCTTCATCAGGCGCTGCACGTCGAGCGCGGCTTCCACCAGATACGGCAGATGATCCGGGCCGATACCCAGCTCTTCCAGGCTGGCGGGCAGCTTCAGGCGTTTCACCAGCGCGGCAAAGTACGCCACCAGCGCGTGGGATTTGGCTTCGTCGTCCAGCGAGGTATCGGCATCCGGTAGCAAATCGTAAACCTGAGCGAATTTGCTCACCGCCGCCGGACGCACAAAGCGCATGCAGGGTGCGAGCAGAATGGCATTGGCGACGCCGTGCGGCAGGTGATATTTGCCGCCCAGCGGATAAGACATCGCATGTACCAGATGCGTACCGGCATGCGCAATCGATGCGCCACCGTAATAAGACGCCCACAGCATATTCAGGCGCGCTTCAAGGTTATCCGGCTCAGCGAGGGTGGTTTCGAGGCTGGCAAACAGCTTTTTCATGCCGATCAGCGCATAGTTATCGCTCACCGGATTCGACACGGTAGCGGTAAAGCACTCGATTAAATGGCACAGCGCATCGATACCGGTTGAAGAGGCGATGTGCGGTGGCATGCTGGTGGTGAGCTCTGGCACCAGCGCGACATAATCTGGCAGCATCACCGGCGAGATTATGCCGACTTTGGTCTCTTTCTCAGGGATTGCCAGAATCGCATTGGGCGTGGCTTCTGAGCCGGTACCTGCGGTAGTGGGGATCAGCAGCGAAGTGGTGCGCGTCTGCGGCTTTTCACCCGCCAGCAGCGCGTCCAGTGTTGGCGCGCCTTCAACACACAGAATCGACAGCAGCTTGGCGACGTCCAGTACGCTGCCACCGCCGATGCCAATCACCAGATCCACATCGGTGCTCGGCAGCGCGGCGACAATGGCGGCCACATCGTGCTGGCTGGGTTCTGGCGGCACCGTATTGACGATGCTCAGGCTGGCAATCTGCTGCTGCAGCTGGGCGATCAGCGTCTGCACCGCCGGAATGCCTTCAATATTCTTATCGGTCACCAGCAGCGCTTTTTCTTTACCTTGCAGTAAATAGCTGAGGTCATTAAGCGCCTGAAAGCCACTGATCATGGTGCTGTTGATATTCATCTCTTACCCTTACGTTTTTTGCGCTGAATGATTAAGTTTGCTCATGCAGCGCGAGGTCTATCACTACAGTACCTAATTTTATAGGACAAATTGATTTCGATTAATTTGATCTTGCTCACATATAATCAATCATGATTGAATATAATCATTACAGCACGGCAGCGGCCGGAACAGGAGAGAGCATGACTTTACCGCCATGGAAAACGCCAGTCCTGGTGATTGCCGATGATTTTACCGGCGCCAATGACGCGGGCAGCGGGCTGGCACAAGCCGGGGCGCGAGTGCATGTGCTGTTTGATAGCAGCACGCCGCATGACGCTGATGTCGCCGATGTGCTGGTCATCAGCACCGATAGCCGTGCGCTCAGCGAACAGGAAGCGGCCCGGCGCACGCGGGCGGCGATTGAGCAACATCAGGCCATCGCTAATGACGGTTGGTTGTTCAAGAAGATTGATTCCACGCTGCGCGGCAATCCCGGCGCGGAAATCGCCGCCGCAATGCAGGCCAGCGGCAAAACATTAGCCTTAGTGGTGCCGGCGGTGCCGAAGCTTGGACGCACCACGCGGGCGGGGGAAGTGTGGATCCACCAGCAACGTCTGATCGACAGCGAATTCGCCAGCGATCCTAAAACGCCGGTCACCAGCGGCCATGTGCTGACGCGATTGCAGATGCAGAGCGCCTTGCCGGGTGAAACCCTCGATCTCGCCACGCTGCGTGGCGACCAGCTGGCGCAGGTGCTGGCCAGCAAGCAAGGTTTGCTGGTGGTGGATATCGAGCAGGACGCCGACATTGCCTTATTAATGGCTGCGGCAGCCACGCTGGAGACGCATCCATTGCTGGCCGGTGCGTCCGGGCTCAGCGATGCGCTTGGCGCGATGCTGGCGGCGCGTCAGCCGCGTCCGGTGCTGGCGGTGGTTGGCTCGATGAGCGCGATTGCGCAGCAGCAGATTACGTGCCTCGCCAGCCAGCGCGACATCCGCGTTATCGATATTGATATCCGCCAGCTTTTTGCCCAACCGGCCTGGCCGCAGGCTGAACAGTGGCAGCAGGCGATGCAGCAGGCGCTGCACGACGGCGCGCATTGCGTGGTGCGCACTACGCAACATGCCGATCAGCGCCACGAGATCGAGCAGTTGTGCCAACAGCATCAGGTTTCACGTCAGCTATTGGGCGAGCGCATCTGCCAGTTTCTCGCGCAGTTAACCCGCCGCGTGTGCCGCAGGGCGCAGCCTGCCGGGCTGTATCTCTCTGGCGGTGATGTGGCGATTGCCGTGGCGCAGGCGTTTGGCGCGAGCGGTTTCCAGATTCAGGGCCTTGTGGCGGGCTGCGTGCCGTACGGGGTTTTGCTTAACAGTGAATTACACCTGCCGGTGATGACCAAAGCAGGTGGCTTTGGTGACGAAAACACCCTGGTAGAAGCCATTCGTTTTATTGAGGAGAAGTCGAGTGAGTAAAATTATTGCGATTACCATGGGCGATCCGGCGGGCATTGGCCCGGAGATCATCATTAAAGCGCTGGCAGAAGGTGAGTTAGCGGGCGTGCCTGCGGTGGTGGTGGGTTGCGCCAACACGCTGCGTCGGGTAATGGGACTCAATGTCACGCCGCAGGCTGAACTGCGCGTGCTCGACCAGGTCAAGGATGCGCACTTCGCGCCCGGCATCATCAACGTGATTGATGAGCCGCTGGCGGATGCCGCCGCGCTGCAGCCCGGCGTGGTGCAGAAAGAGGCGGGCGATTTGGCCTGGCGCTGCGTGAAACGCGCCACCGAACTGGCGCTGGCTGGCGACGTGCAGGCGATTGCCACCGCACCGTTAAATAAAGAGGCGCTGCACTCGGCGGGACATATTTATCCCGGCCACACCGAACTGCTGGCGCAGCTGACCAACACCAAAAATTACGCCATGGTGCTCTACACCGATAAGCTGAAAGTGATTCATGTCACCACGCATATTGCGCTGCGCAAGTTCCTCGATACCTTAAACGGCGAGCGCATTCAGACGGTGATCGGCATGGCCGATGGCTTCCTGCGCCGCGTCGGTTTCGACAAGCCGCGCATCGCCGTGGCGGGCGTCAATCCACATGCCGGTGAAAATGGTCTGTTTGGCGATGAAGAGATCACTATCGTCGCGCCTGCTATCAAAGCGATGAAAGCGCAGGGCATCGACGTCAGCGGCCCGTGCCCGCCTGATACCGTGTTCCTGCAGTGTCAGGAAGGGCAGTACGATATGGTGGTGGCGATGTACCACGATCAAGGACACATCCCGCTGAAACTATTAGGTTTTTATGATGGTGTGAATATCACCGCTGGCTTGCCGTTTATCCGCACTTCAGCGGACCACGGCACCGCATTTGATATCGCCTGGACAGGTAAAGCGAACTCTGCGAGCATGGCGATCTCCATTAAACTCGCGATGCAGCTTGCATAGGGAAATATGAAGGGACAAAGCCGTCTCGACCAGATTATGGACTATCTGAAGAGCCATAATTTGGTCACTGTTGAACAACTGGTGAGCGCTATTTCCGCCTCGCCAGCGACGATCCGCCGCGATCTGATCAAGCTGGATAAAGAGGGCGTTATTAGCCGCAGCCACGGCGGCGTTACGCTGAATCGCTTTATCCCTAATCAGCCGACCACGCTGGAGAAGATGCAGCGCAACCTCGCCGAGAAGCAGGCCATCGCGCAGTTTGCCGCCAGCTACGTGCAATCGGGTGATGCGGTGGTATTGGATGCCGGTACGACCATGCTGGAGCTGGCGCGCCAGCTGACGCACCTCAAGCTGCGGGTGATCACTGCCGATCTGCACATCGCGCTGTTTCTGTCCGAGTTTAAGCAAATCGAAACCACCATTATTGGTGGACGCATTGATGATTCCAGCCAGTCATGTATTGGTGAACATGGACGCCGCCTGCTACGCAGCATCAATCCCGACATCGCCTTTGTCAGCTGCAACTCGTGGAGCATCGAACGCGGGATTACCACGCCAACCGAAGATAAAGCCGGATTGAAGATGGATCTGCTGGCTAATGCGCGCCGCCGCGTTCTGCTGGCGGACAGCAGCAAGTACGGTTCATGGTCACTGTATTGCGCCGCGCCGATTGATAGCCTGACCGATGTGGTGACGGATGCGCGTCTGGATGAAGCGGTGTGCCGCGATCTGCGCGAGCGAGGTATTGGATTGGAGTTAACGGTTTAGATTGAGATTGTGCTGGCTGTCCCCCATCCCGGCCTTCCCCCGCCAGCGGGGGAAGGAGACGCTGCCACATGCAACCCTCGAACTGACATATTGCAGCATCTTCCTCCCCCACTTGTGGGGGAGGACCGAGGTGGGGGACAGCGAGCACCAACCGAGGAGGGGGACTGCGGGCACCAACCGAGTCAGCGTACAGCGGGCACTCAGAATTACTTAACGTAAGCCAGCAAACTCAGCGAATCGCGCGCCAGCGACTTACACTTTTTGTCGTTGGTGATGGCGATACCGCTCAAATCCTTGTAGCTCTCTTCGCCCAGCGACTTCATGTTGTAATTGCTGTAGTTGCTTAAATCCCAACGGTTTTGTTGGGCGAAAAACACCAGCGCTTTACGAATCTGAGCGTCCGGCAAATCCTGATAGCCACAATCGTTCTTGAGATAAACGAACACGGCGGTGAGGTCGGCCAGATCTTCTGCTTCGGATTCGCTCAGGGCAAAACTGGTGGAGGAGAAGCCAAGGAGTCCCGCCAGCAGCAGGATCTTGATGCTTTTCGTCATAATGATTCTCAACAAGGGACAATTTATTGACGTTAGCACAGTTATTGCCGGTATTCCGCTAAATTTGCCCTTTCGGGCCATTCCCACCCTTTTTATCAGTGCAATCTGTTTCAGGGCTTGACCCTCCCGCAGGGTAAAGGTTTACGCTGTGCCCTTATTCACGACAAGGATAAGAATATGCAACGTCGTCATTTTCTAAAGTTGACTGCCGCACTCAGCGCCGCCGGTGCGCTGCCGCTGTGGAGCCGCTCACTAATGGCCGCCACGCGCCCATTATTACCGATTCCCTCCATTTTGCAGCCTGATGCCCGCGGGCAATACACCTTGACCGCCATGACCGGTAGCAGCCAATGGAATGGCAAAGCGGTGCCTACCTGGGGATACAACGGTGGATTGCTCGGACCCGCGCTGCGTCTGCAACGCGAAAAAGCCGTCACGGTGAACATCCATAACCAACTGCCGGAAGCCACCACCTTGCACTGGCACGGGCTGGAGATCCCCGGCGATGTTGATGGCGGCCCGCAAGGGATTATTGCGCCCGGCGCGACGCGTCAGGTCAGTTTCACCCCTGATCAACCCGCCGCGACCTGCTGGTTCCATCCGCATCTACACGGTAAAACCGGTTATCAGGTGGCGCAAGGTCTGGCCGGTTTGGTGCTGCTGGAGGATGAAGCGTCCGGCAAATTGCGTCTGCCAATGCAATGGGGCGAAGATGATGTGCCGCTGATTTTCCAGGATAAGCAGTTGAATAAAGCGGGAACGCAAATCGATTATCAGCTCGATATCATGCGTGCCGCCGTCGGCTGGTTCGGCGATATGATGCTGACCAACGGCGTGCAATATCCGCAGCATGCGGTGCCGCGCGGCTGGCTGCGTCTGCGGTTACTCAATGGCTGTAACGCGCGTTCGCTGCATATCGCCACCAGCGATCAACGTCCGCTGTATGTGATCGGCAGCGACGGCGGTTTGCTGGCCGAACCGGTGAAAGTGGAGAGCTTGCCGCTGCTGCCGGGCGAGCGTTTTGAAGTGCTGGTGGATACGTCAGATGGCAAAGCCTTTGACGTGGTGACGTTGCCAGTCACGCAAATGGGCATGACGCTGGCACCGTTCGATCAACCGCTGCCGCTGGTCAACATTCTGCCGCTGCGCGTGCTGGCCAGCGGCACGTTGCCGGACAAGCTGGTGGATCTGCCACCGATTCCTGCCACCGAAGGTCTGCAAAGCCGCTGGCTGCAGCTGATGATGGATCCGCAGCTTGATCAGCAAGGCATGCAGGCGTTGATGGATCGCTACGGCGATAAAGCCATGGGTGAGATGAAAATGGATCATGGCAATATGGATATGAGTCACAGCGCCAAGCCGATGGATCATGGCGACATGGCGATGGATCACGGCAGCCACGGTAAAACCGCCGCCTACGATTTCCACAACGGCAACAAGATTAACGGTCAGGCATTTAACATGACCAAGCCGATGTTCAATGTCGAATTGGGCAAGCTGGAGAAGTGGACGATTTCCGGTGAAGGCGATCACATGCTGCATCCGTTCCACATTCACGGCACGCAGTTCCGCATCCTGTCAGAAAACGGCAAGCCGCCCGCGCCGCATCGCGCCGGCTGGAAAGACATGGTTAGCGTTAACGGTTGGCGCAGCGAAGTGCTGGTGCGCTTCAACTATGTCGCTAACGCCGACAATGCCTACATGGCGCATTGTCATCTGCTGGAACATGAAGATACCGGCATGATGCTCGGTTTTAGCGTCAGTTAACCGAGGCTTCCAGCGCCAGGCGCATATCCTCAATCAAGTCGTCAGGATGTTCGATACCAATCGACAAGCGCACGGTCGCGTCGGTGATGCCAATGCGTTGCCGCACATCCTGCGGCACGCCCGAATGGGTGGTGCTGGCAGGATGGCTGGCGAGCGATTCGGTGCCGCCGAGGCTCACCGCCAGCTTGAACAGTTCCAGCGCATTCAGGAAACGGAACGCCGCCGCTTGCCCGCCACGAATATCAAACGAGAAGGTTGAGCCCGCGCCGCTGCACTGGCGCTGCCAGGTTTTGCCCGCCGGACTTTCAGCCGCCAGATATGGCAGCCAATACAGTTTTTCCACCTGCGGATGATCGCGCAAAAACGCCGCCACTTTCTCGGCATTGCTGGTGGCTTTCTCCATGCGCAGCGACAGCGTTTCCAGCGAGCGACCAATCATCCAGCTGGAGTGCGGATCCAGCTGCGTGCCGATGGCGCTGCGCAGCGAACGCACTTTGCCGACCAGCGCTTCGCTCCCCAGTACCGCACCGGCAATCAGATCCGAATGGCCGCCGACATATTTGGTCAGGGAATAGAGCGACAAATCCGCGCCGTGCTGCAACGGACGTTGAAACAGTGGGCCGAGCAATGTGTTATCGCAGGCGAGAATCGGCCGTGAACCTTGCTGCTGCGCAATCACATCCGCCACCTGCTGCATCAACTGAATATCCACCAAACTGTTGGTCGGATTGGCGGGCGTCTCAATCAAAATCAGCGCCACGCGTCCGCGCTGCCACGCCAGTTTCGCCGCTTCATGCACTTTATCTTCGTCGGTGCCATCGCTGAATCCCACTGCTTTGATCTCTAAATCGTGCAGCGTTTTGCTCAACAGCGTTTCGGTGCCGCCATACAGCGGCTGGGAATGCAGAATCACTTCACCCGGACGCGCAAATGTCAGCAGCGTGGTGGCAATGGCCGACATGCCGGAAGAGAACAGCGCCGCGCTTTCCGCGCCTTCGTACACCGCCAGCCGATCCTCCACGATTTCGCTGTTGGGATGGTTGAAGCGCGAGTAGACCAGCCCGCCAGTTTTGCCTTCTGGCGGTTGTTTGCGTCCGGCGACGAAATCGAAAAAGTCCTGTCCCTCTTCGGCGCTGTTAAACACAAAGGTGGAGGTAAGAAACACCGGCGGTTTCACCGCGCCTTCCGATAACTGCGGATCGTAACCGTAATTCAGCATCTGCGTTTCCGGGTGCAACGCGCGCGTACCAATCGTGGTTTTTTTACTGGATGAAGCGGTCATAGGAACTCCAGAACTCGGCGGTGAAAGGGCGGATAGGTTCCTACAGTTAACGCCAGTGCGATAAATTTCGCCACGGAATCGTTTGCGTTCTGTGCGCGGCGTTAGACGCTGGCTCGACTATGATAGACTTCGTGGCTTTCCAAAAACCGTAACTGGACGCATGCAATGAAACATACCGTCGACGTGATGATCTCCGAGCAAGAGATCGCAACCCGAATTGCCGAACTGGGCAAGCAGATTAACGAGCACTACCGCGACAGCGGCAGCGAAATGGTGCTGGTGGGTTTGCTGCGCGGCTCCTTTATGTTTATGGCCGATCTGTGCCGCGCCATCGACGTGCCGCATGAAGTCGACTTTATGACTGCGTCAAGCTACGGCAGCGGTATGTCGAGCAGCCGCGATGTGAAAATCCTCAAAGATCTCGATGAAGATATTCGTGGCAAAGATGTGCTGATCGTGGAAGACATCATCGATTCCGGCAACACGCTGAGCAAAGTGCGTGAGATTCTGCGCCTGCGCGAGCCAAAGTCACTGGCGATTTGTACTTTGCTGGATAAGCCCGAGCGCCGCGAAGTGGACGTCACCGTCGAATACGTGGGCTTCACCATTCCCGATGAGTTCGTGGTGGGCTTTGGTATTGATTACGCTCAGCGCTATCGCCATCTGCCGTATATCGGCAAAGTTATCCCGACCGGTGAATAACCGCACAATCGTCCAAGGCTAATCTCCCCTGCCTGCGATACACTGCGCAGCCCGTGAGTCAACGACTTAGGGGCTGGCTTCACTCTCTGCTAAACTCCATTGATTTCTTAATGTTAATGATCGCGACATCGTTCGTGCGCATTACCATTTTCATAGGCCTTTGATGTCTCTACAACAAGGTATGGATTCGCAATGACATATGCACTGGAAATTTCCGGGCTGACCAAAACCTATCCCGGCGGCGTTCAGGCGCTGAAAGGACTCGATCTCAACGTGGAAGCCGGCGATTTTTATGCCCTGCTGGGGCCAAACGGCGCCGGTAAATCCACCACCATCGGTATTATCAGCTCGTTAGTGAATAAAACCGGCGGTAGCGTGCGCGTGTTTGGCTATGACCTGCAAAAAGACGTGGTCAACGCCAAGCGCCAGCTTGGGCTGGTGCCGCAGGAGTTCAACTTCAACCCGTTTGAAACCGTGATGCAGATTGTGGTCAATCAGGCCGGTTACTACGGCGTTGAACGTGCCGAAGCCAATAAACGCGCGGAAAAATACCTCAATCAGCTCGATCTGTGGGGCAAACGCAACGAACGTGCGCGCATGCTTTCGGGCGGTATGAAGCGTCGTCTGATGATCGCGCGTGCGCTGATGCATGAGCCGAAGCTGCTGATCCTCGACGAACCGACCGCGGGCGTGGATATCGAACTGCGCCGTTCGATGTGGAGTTTCCTGAAAGAGCTGAATATCAAAGGCACCTCCATCATCCTCACCACGCACTATCTGGAAGAGGCGGAGATGCTGTGCCGCAACATTGGCATTATTCAGAGCGGCGAGCTGGTGGAAAACACCTCAATGAAGGGATTACTCTCTAAGCTGCAATCCGAAACCTTTATTCTTGATCTGGCACCGCGCAGCCCGCTGCCGCAGCTGGAGGGCTTCCAGTATCGTCTGGTCGATACCTCTACGCTGGAAGTGGAAGTGATGCGCGAGCAAGGTCTCAACAGCGTGTTCAGCCAGCTGAGCGCGCAGGGCGTGCAGGTGCTGAGCATGCGCAATAAAGCGAACCGCCTTGAGGAGCTGTTCGTCAGCCTGACACAGGGAAAAACAGGAGTGAAAGCATGACGCACTTGTATTGGGTGGCGCTCAAGAGCATCTGGAGCAAAGAAATTAACCGCTTCGCCCGCATCTGGATTCAGACGCTGGTGCCGCCGGTGATCACCATGACGCTCTACTTCATCATCTTCGGCAACCTGATTGGTTCACGCATCGGCGATATGCACGGTTTCAGCTACATGCAGTTTATCGTGCCGGGCCTGATCATGATGGCGGTGATCACCAACGCTTACGCCAACGTGGCGTCATCGTTCTTTAGCGCCAAGTTCCAGCGCAACATCGAAGAACTGCTGGTGGCGCCGGTACCAACCCACATCATCATCGCCGGTTATGTCGGCGGCGGCGTGGCGCGCGGCGTGTGCGTGGGGATTTTGGTGACCGCGATTTCGCTGTTCTTCGTGCCGTTCCACGTGCATTCGTGGTCGATGGTAGCGGTGACGCTGCTGCTGACGGCGATTCTGTTCTCGCTGGCGGGCCTGCTGAATGCGGTATTCGCGCGCACCTTTGACGATATCAGCCTGATTCCGACCTTCGTGCTGACGCCGTTAACCTATCTCGGCGGCGTGTTCTACTCGCTGACGTTGCTGCCACCGTTCTGGCAAGCGGTGTCGAAGCTGAATCCGGTGGTGTATATGATCAGCGGCTTCCGTTACGGTTTCCTCGGCATTAACGATGTGCCGTTGGTGTTTACCCTGTCGGTGCTGATCGCATTTATCGTGGTGTTTTATGTGTTGGTGTATTCGTTGATTCAGCGTGGCAGAGGATTGCGGACGTAAAAAAACAAGGGCGCGGTATAAAAACCGCGCCCTTGTTATATCAGGCGACCTGAACCGGTAACGCTTTGGCGAGGCGCTTCATTTCGTTATCGCCTTCAAAGTAGGCGACTTTCGGCTGCCAGCTGCGCGCGACTTCATCTTCTACCTGCACGTAAGAGCAGATGATCATGATATCGCCGGCGCAGGCGCAACGCGCGGCGGCACCGTTGACTGAGATAATCTTCGAGCCACGTTCAGCGGCAATCGCGTAGGTGGAAAAACGCTGACCGTTGGTGACGTTGTAGATGTCGATGGCTTCGTATTGCAGAATGCCAGAGGCGTCGAGGAAATCCTGGTCAATGGCGCAGGAACCTTCGTAATGCAAATCTGCCTGAGTGACTTTAACGCGATGCAGTTTGCCTTGAAGTACGGTGCGAATCATAACTGTCTAACCTTGTTAAGCTGCCAATAAACGACGGAAAACTACTCCGTCAGATCCACTTGCTGATTATCAATCAGACGCGCATTACCAAGCCATGCGGCCATCAGAATCACCGCGCGCTGGCTGTCCACGTTGAGCGCTTGTAAGGTTTCGGCATCGCAAATCGCCAGTCCATCCGGACGGAAACCTTTCTCACGCAACGCCACTTCCGCGTGCTCAATAATTTCTTCGACATGGCGCTCGCCGTTGCTCAGACGTTCGGCCATGCTGTTCATCACCTGGCTGAGACCGGCGGCGATGTTACGCTCGTCGGCGGTGAGATAGCCATTGCGCGAACTCAGCGCCAGGCCATCTTTCGCGCGCACCGTTGGCACGCCCACAATCTCGATATCGAAGCCCATATCCGCCACCATCTTGCGGATGATTGCCAGCTGCTGGAAATCCTTCTCGCCAAAGCAGGCGATGTCAGGCTGCACCAGATTAAACAGTTTGCTGACGATGGTGGAGACGCCACGGAAATGTCCTGGACGGCTGGCCCCTTCCAGCAGCGATGATAAACCCGGCACTTCCACGAAGCTTTGGCTATCAAGGCCTTTTGGATAGACATCCGCGGGCGCGGGGGCGAACACCAGATCCACGCTATGACGATTCAGCTTCTCACAATCGTCCTGCAGCGTGCGCGGATAGCGCGCCAGATCGTCGGGACGATCAAACTGCATCGGGTTAACGAAAATCGAGACCACCACAACGTCGGCGCGCTCGCGCGCTTCATCGACCAACGTCAGATGACCGTCGTGCAGGTTGCCCATGGTGGGCACCAGCGCGATACGTTTGCCTGCCTGACGCCAGCGACGAATTTCACGACGCAGCATCGGCAGTGTTTCAATGATCAGCACTGCAAATCTCCTGATTTACTGGAAACTGTGTTCAGCGGCAGGGTAGCGGCCCGCTTCAACGTCGGCGATATATTGGCGAATCGCCGCGCGAATGTCGCCGGTTTCAGCGAGGAAATTTTTGGCAAATTTGGGAATGTGGCCGCCGGTAATGCCAAAGGCGTCGTGCATCACCAGAATCTGACCGTCAGTGACGTTGCCCGCACCGATGCCGATCACCGGCACCGACAGCGCTTTGGTGACGCGCTCCGCCAGCGCCACCGGCACGCACTCCAGCACCAGCAGCTGCATACCGGCGGCTTCCAGCGCTAGCGCATCGGCCAGCAGACGTTCAGCGGCAGCTTCATCGCGGCCCTGCACTTTATAGCCACCGAAGATGTTCACCGATTGCGGCGTCAGGCCTAAGTGGCCGCACACTGGCACAGCGCGCTCGGTGAGCATACGCACGGTTTCCGCCAGCCACTCGCCGCCTTCCAGCTTCACCATATTGGCGCCTGCACGCATCAGCTGTGCGGCGTTAGTGAACGTCTGTTCCGGCGTGGCGTAACTCATAAACGGCATGTCGGCCATCAGCAGCGCCAGCGGCGCGCCACGGCGCACGGCGGCGGTGTGATAGGCGATATCGTCCACGGTGACCGGCAAGGTCGATTCGTGGCCCTGCACGGTCATGCCGAGCGAATCACCAATCAGCATCACTTGAATGCCTTCATCGGCAAACAGGCGGGCAAAACTGAAGTCGTACGCCGTCAGCGTGGCAAATTTGCGGCCGCTGGTTTTGAGTTGGCGTAAATGGGAGAGGGTTGTTGGTTTCATCACACGCTCCAGAGTTTTCTGATGCGCGCAGTGTACTACGGCTTACTCAGACCACAAACGGATAGCGCTGCGATTAAGCCGGGCGAGAATGGCGGACAAGGCTTGCCCGTTCGGCAGCGACAATTGCGGGGCAATCTCCAGCAGCGGCACCAGCATAAAGGCGCGATTGTGCATGTCGTAATGCGGCACGGTCAGACGCGGCGTGTGAATGGTTTCGCTGCCAAACAGCATGATATCGAGATCCAGCGTGCGCGGTCCCCAGCGTTCGGCTTTGCGCACGCGACCGTGCTCCAGCTCAATGCGCTGGGTATGATCAAGCAGCGCGTCGGCTTCCAGTGCAGTTTCCAGCGCCACCACCGCATTAAGGTAATCGGGCTGATCCGGCGGACCGTACGGCGGTGTGCGATACAGCGATGACGTGGCGATGCGCGAAGTGTGCGGAATGGCGTCTAGCGCGGCCAACGCTGCATCAACCTGATGCAGCGGATCGGCCAGATTACTGCCTAAAGCGAGGTAAACGCGGGTCATTGCGGGCTGTTTGTGCGCGGCCCGGTTGGACGGCGACGCGGACGGCGCGGTTTGCGGCGCGGTGCCGGATCGTCGCCCAGCGTGGTCATCATGGTTTTCTGCTGCACCGGTGCCGCCGCCTGGAACTCGCCCCACCAATGCGTCAGCTTTTGCAGCTCAGGATTGTTTTCCACGTCGGCACGCAGCGCCATCAAATCATAAGCGGCACGGAACTTAGGATGCTCCATCAGCTTCCACGCACGCTTGCCGTGACGACGCGACATGCGCAGCTGCAGCTGCCAGATATCACGAATCAGCGTTGTGATACGTTTTGGAATCGCCAGCGCGCGGCATGCTTCGTCCAGCGTTTCGTTCATCGACAGTGCGAAAGCATCGTAATAGGTCAGGCCGCTTTCCTGCGCAATGCGTTCGGCGGATTCCAGCTGCGGATACCAGAACATCGCGGCAAACAGGAAGGCCGGATTGACGCGCATATCATTCTGAATGCGGGTGTCGGTATTTTTCAGTACCTGCGCCACCATACGTTCCATCAGGCTGTCGCTTTCGGCGGTGAAACCGCGCGTCAGCGTTGGGAACAGCGGCTGGAACAGCTGATATTCACGCATCATCTGATAGGTGCGGTAGCCGTAACCGGCCTGCAGCAGCTTGAGCGACTCTTCAAACATACGCGCTGGCGGAATGTCATTCAGCAGCGTCGCCAGACGCGGGATTGGCTCGGCAGTTTCAGCCGCGATACGCATCTGCAGCTTAGCGGCGAAGCGCACCACGCGCAGCATACGCACCGGATCTTCGCGATAGCGGGTTTCCGGATCGCCAATCATGCGAATGATGCCTTCGTGCAGATCGTGCAAGCCACCGACGTAATCACGTACGGTGAAATCGGCCACGCTGTAATAGAGGCTGTTAATGGTGAGATCGCGGCGCTGGGCATCGTCTTCAATGCTGCCGAAAATGTTGTCACGCAGCAGCATACCGTTTTGGCCGCGCTGCGAGCTGTTGCGATCTTCTTCGCTCTCTTCATGATGATGGCCACGGAAGGTGGCGACTTCGATCACTTCCGGACCGAACATCACATGCGCCAGACGAAAACGGCGACCGACCAAACGGCAGTTGCGAAACAGCTTACGCATCTGTTCAGGCGTGGCGTTGGTGGTGATATCAAAGTCTTTCGGCTTGCTGCCGAGCAGCAAATCGCGCACGCCGCCGCCCACCAGGTAGGCTTCGAATCCGGCTTTGTTCAGGCGATAGAGCACTTTGAGGGCGTTTTCGCTGATATCTTTGCGTGAGATGTTGTGGCTTTCTCGTGGAATGACAGTCATCTGACCAGGACTTTCAGCTTCCACCTCTTCAGGCGCCTCCTCATCACGCTTGAGGACTCTCCGGCAAAAATTAGCGACTCGGGTAAAAATGGGACACCTCGACAGTGAGAAAAAGGGTGTTAATAAAATCAGCGGCTAATCATAGCCTGTTGAGAACCATTTAGGAATGGTGATGTCGTTTCATCCTCTTTGAGACCGTTCTGCAACGGAATCAGGCGGATATTCCACTGTGCCACCGCCTGTTTCAACAGGCTTTCCAGCGATTCATCCTGCCAGCCTGGTGAAACCGGCTGGCCAAGAAAGCGCAAGGCTTGCACCAATAGCGGCCGCGCATCACCATCGGGCAGCGCCGGCGCATGATTCTGCTTGGAAAGCTTATGGCCATCGCGATTGACCGCCAGCGGCAAATGCAGATAATCCGGCACTGGCCAGGCAAACTGCTGATACAAGGCAATCTGGCGTACCGTTGGCTCAATCAAATCCGCGCCGCGCACGATCTCCGTCACGCCCTGAAAATGGTCATCGACCACCACCGCGAGGTTGTAGGCAAACAGCCCATCACGGCGATGGATAATAAAATCTTCCTGCGCCAGCTGCGGTTCGGCCTGCAAATGGCCGCGCAGGCGATCGTTAAAGCCGTTAACCGGCGCATGTTGACGCAGGCGCAGCGCGGCGTTGTCAGGCGGCAACTGCAAATCGCGGCAGTGACCATCATAAAAGCCGCCCAGCTGCTGAATACGGCTGCGCGTGCAGGTGCAGAAGTAACTTTGACGATGCGTTTGCAACCAGCTCAGCGCGGCGCGATAGGCGTCGTGGCGCTGTGACTGCCACAAAACCTCGCCATCCCAATGCAGACCATAATGTTCCAGCTGCTGCAAAATACGCGTTGCGGCACCGGGAACTTCACGTGGGGGATCGATATCTTCAATGCGCACCAGCCAGCGTCCCTGTTGCGCGCGCGCACTCAGGTAACTGCCTAATGCAGCAATCAGCGAACCAAAATGGAGGTCACCCGAAGGAGAGGGAGCGAAACGCCCAATGCAGAGTGAAGGATTCATAACGAAGTGTACCGCACGTCGGGAAAACAGGGATTTTCCCGGCTGTGCGGTAGCAATTTGCTCACGGCCATTAGCCAGCCATCTGCTTCTCGCGGATTTCTGCCAGCGTTTTGCAGTCAATGCAGAGATCGGCAGTCGGACGCGCTTCAAGGCGGCGAATACCAATTTCTACACCGCAGGAGTCGCAGTAACCGAAATCGTCGTCATCCACTTTCTTGAGCGTTTTCTCAATCTTTTTAATGAGTTTGCGCTCACGATCGCGGTTACGCAATTCCAGGCTGAACTCTTCTTCCTGCGCGGCACGGTCGACCGGATCCGGGAAGTTAGCAGCTTCGTCCTGCATATGTGACACAGTGCGATCTACTTCATCCCGAAGTTGGTTTCGCCAGGCTTCCAGAATTTTACGGAAATGGCCTAGCTGGGCGTCGTTCATATACTCTTCGCCCGGTTTCACCTGATAAGGCTCAACTCCAGCGATGGCGAGGATACTCAGGGACGATGTTTTACGGTTTTGCCCTTCTTGCATGTTGTTTCTCCTGGATAACACGCACTTCCCTAAATACGTCAAGTTGCATGTGCGTTGACTGTGTGCCTACAACCCGAACGATTTAGGGCTTATCGATTCCCATAAAGGGAAAAAAACAGGCCGCTATAAATAGCAGAAGCAATCAAGGTTGGCAATTATTCCTGACCACTACTTGACAAGCCTCTGAACAATCGCGTATTCAGCGCCTCGCCCAGAACATTCCTATCACACCAAATTGCTATAAATATTACAACGCTACGTTAATCGGATGCGTCAGTAATATCTTTAACGGTGAAATTTGAGCTTGATACGCCAAAACTTCCACACCACAACGCTGCGCCTGTTCCAGTAGTTCTGCGTAGTGCACGTCGATATGGCGTGCCGGGGAAACGTCCTCAATCCCCGTATGCAAAACTGCGAACAACAAAACGGCTCGATGACCTTCTGCCACGATAGAGCTCAATTCGCGCAGATGTTTCTGTCCACGAGCCGTCACCGCATCCGGAAAATAGCCTTTACCTGCTTGTAAAAGGGTGACGGACTTGACTTCAATATAGCAGTTCGATCGGCCATCCGCTTGCAGCAGGAAATCAATTCGGCTTTTTTCCGTGCCGTATTTCACTTCAGGCTGGCAGCGGCTGTAAGCGGATAATTCCGGAATGGTATCGAGCGTCAGCGCTTCGCGCACCAGCTGATTAGCGCGCAGCGTATTGACGCAGATCCAGTGGCCTTGCTGGGTCTCGGTGAGCTCCCAACTGTGCGGATATTTTCGCGTGGCACTGTTGGAGGTTGAATACCACACGGTATCGCCCGGCGTGGCGCAGCCGGTCATCGCGCCGGTATTGGCGCAGTGAATGGTCAGCGTTTCACCTTCTGGCGTAACCACATCGGCTAAAAAGCGTTTGTAACGGGCGATCAAGCGGGCGGGTTTGAGTGGCGGATCGAACTCCATTTACTCTCCTGGGGATGATAGTAGCGGCCAGCGGGCCAGCGCCTGATAACGCGTGCGGCCACGCGTGACGTTCGAAGCGAACAGCGCAAAATGGCGGATATCGGCGCGCCAGTGAAAGCCGCGCGGCGGTAGCGCGATCTGCGGTGCTGCGTGGCGCAACAGCGTGACGTGCGGATGAAACGGCTGCGGGTTCTGCGCACAGCCATGACGCGCCGCTTGCGCACGCAGCAGGCTGGCGAGCTGCAGTAATCCGCGCGGCGCACGCTGGCAGCCGAGCCACACCACGCCGGGTCGCGGCCAGTGACCGGCGTCATCCAAATCAAGGGCAAAGCCGGGCTGTTCGATGCG
>NZ_DALYOQ010000020.1:30968-60972 GCF_031974595.1 Pantoea sp. CTOTU46764
ACGTGAGGTCTCATCGCTAACCTCGCCGAGAAACGCCAGCGTCAGGTGCAGGTTGGCCGCCGCCACCGGTTTCCCGGCTTCGGCAGCAAAATTATCCGCGCGCCACTGTACCAGCTGTTGCTGGAGCGGAGCCGGCAGTTCAAGAGCAAAAAACAGACGTTGCGTTGCCAGGTTGGCCTCCGGTAATCCGCGCCTCAGAGTGCTACAATGCGCGCCATCTTAGCACAGGCATTTTGGGAGTTGAGTTTGAGTGAGTTACCGGTAAGCGAGGTGCTGCCTGCATTGCTGGCCGCGCTGGCGCAGTCGCCGCAGGTGTTGCTGGCGGCGCCGACCGGCGCAGGTAAATCGACCTGGCTGCCGTTACAGCTGCTAAAACACGCCCAATTGTCCGGCCGCATCATCATGCTGGAGCCGCGTCGGCTGGCGGCACGCAACGTGGCGCAGCGTCTGGCGGAACTGCTTGGCGAGCAGCCGGGCGGCACCGTTGGCTATCGCATGCGCGGTGAAAACTGCTGCGGTGCCAACACGCGCCTCGAAGTGGTCACTGAAGGCATTTTGACGCGCATGCTGCAACGCGATCCGATGTTGGAAGGCGTTTCGCTGGTGATCCTCGATGAATTCCACGAACGCAGCCTGCAGGCCGATCTTGCGCTGGCGCTGCTGCTCGATGTGCAGCAAGGATTGCGCGACGATCTAAAAATCCTGCTGATGTCGGCCACGCTCGACAACCAGCGTTTGCGTCAGCTGCTGCCGGATGCGCCTTTTATCGTCTCAGAAGGACGCAGCTTCCCTGTCACGCGCCGCTATGCTTCGCTCAACAACCAGCAACGTTTTGAGGAAGCGGTAGCACGCGAGGTGGCACAACTGCTGCGCGACGAGTCAGGATCGCTGCTGCTGTTCCTGCCGGGCGTAGCAGAAATCGAAAGAGTGAAGCGCGAGCTGGAAGCGCGGGTCGGTGACGAGGTGGATCTCTCTCATTTATATGGCGCGCTGTCGCTGGAAGTGCAACGCCGTGCCATCCTGCCGTCTCCGGCGGGGCGCCGCAAAGTGGTGCTGGCGACCAACATCGCCGAAACCAGTTTGACCATCGAAGGTATCCGATTAGTGGTCGATAGTGCGCTGGAGCGCTCGGCGCAGTTTGACGTGCGCAGCGGCGTGACGCGGCTGCAAACACAGCGCATCAGCCAGGCATCAATGACGCAGCGTGCCGGACGTGCCGGGCGATTAGAACCGGGCATCTGCCTGCATTTGCTGCCGCAAGAGCAGGCGCTGCGCGCAGCAGCGCAGAGCGAACCGGAAATTCTCCAGAGCGATTTGACCTCGCTGCAGATCGATCTGCTGCAATGGGGTTGTCAGGATGCGACGCAGCTGACCTGGCTTGATGCGCCGCCGCCGCGCAACTTGCGTGCGGCGTGCGAGCGGTTAACGCAGCTCGGCGCGCTGGAGAATCACCAACTTAACGCACGCGGTCGCAAGATGGCGGCGCTGGGCAGCGATCCGCGCCTGAGCGCGATTCTGGTGGCCGCCGGGCAAAACAACGATGCCATCGCCAGCGCCGCGCTGTTGGTGGCGATTCTGGAAGATCCTCCACGCAGTGGCAGCGTTGATTTGCGTGATGCGCTTAATGATCCGCAGTCGCACTGGCAGCGCCGTGCGCGTCAGTGGCAGAAACGCCTCAACGCCAGTGGCGGCAGCATTAATCCCGACTTGTTCCCGCAGCTGCTGGCCGCCGGTTTTGCCGATCGTCTGGCGCAGCGTCGTGGCGACAGTGCGCGTTATCAGCTGGCGAATGGCATTGGCGCGATGCTCAACGAACAAGATGGTTTGAGCTGCTATGAGTGGCTGATTGCGCCGACGCTGTTGCAGGGCGCCAGCGCCGCTGATGCGCGCATGTTGCTGGCGCTGCCGGTGGATATCGACGCGTTACGCCGAGCGTCTCCAACCTTAGTTGAGCAGCGCACCGACGTGGAGTGGGACGAGGAGAAAGGCACCATGCGCGCGTGGAAGCGCGAACTCATTGGTGCGCTGGTCCTGAAAGCACAGCCGCAGGCGCGTCCGGAAGCGGAAATATTGCATCCGGCGATGCTGCGCTGGATCCGTGAAAAAGGATTGTCGGTGCTGGGCTGGAAAGAAGACGCTGAGCAGCTACGCTTGCGGGTGCATTGTGCCACGCAGTGGTTGCCGGAAGAGGCGTGGCCGCCGCTGGACGATGAGAGCCTGCTCGATACGCTTGAAAGCTGGCTGTTGCCGGAGATGAGTGCGGTGCGCGATCTGAAAGGATTGCAGAGCATCAATCTTGTCAGCGCATTATTACATTTGCTGACATGGTCACAACGTCAGCGGCTGGATACTGTGCTGCCAACTCATTACACTGTGCCGACCGGAAGCCGCCTGCCGATCCGCTACGATGCCGAGAAGCCACCCGCGCTGGCGGTGCGGATTCAGGAGATGTTTGGCGAAGCACAGAATCCGGCGGTGGCCGATGGCCGCGTACCGCTGGTGTTAGAGCTGCTTTCGCCCGCGCACCGACCGTTGCAGATCACTCGCGACCTCGCGGCGTTCTGGCGCGGTGCCTATCCCGAAGTGCAGAAAGAGATGAAAGGGCGCTATCCAAAGCATCCGTGGCCGGACGATCCGGCCAACGCCTTACCCACAAGGCGGACCAAGAAATTTTCATCGTGAAACGCTGTGGATCGAATTCAGAGGGTTCTGCCATGCGCAGCACGAGAAAGCAGTTAGAGTAACGGCCGCCGCCGTAGTAATGCCTGGAGAATAAAAGCATGTCTGGGAACGATCGCGAACCTATTGGGCGCAAAGGAAAAGCGCCAAAGCCGCCGCGCAGCACTGCGCGTCGGGGTCGCCGCAGGGAACTTGATGATGATATCGATCAGGACGATTTTGATGAAGAAGATGAGGAGAGTGGACCGGTGCCACCAAAAAGTAAAAAACGTCCGCCACGCGGCAAACGTCGCTGGTTAGGCTGGTTGATTAAACTCTTCCTGGTCTTTGTGGTAGTGATGGCCGCCTGGGGCGTCTATCTCGACTCGGAAATCCGCAGCCGCATCGACGGTAAAGTGTGGCAACTGCCGGCCGCCGTTTATGGCCGCATGGTTAACCTCGAACCGGGCATGTCGTACGACAAAAAAGAGATGATTGCGCTGCTGGAAGGCACGCAGTATCGCGAAGTGTCGCGCATCACCCGTCCGGGCGAGTTTAGCGTCAAAGGCAACACCATTGACCTGCTGCGTCGTCCGTTTGATTTCCCGGACAGCAAAGAAGGGCAGATCAACGCGCGTCTGACGTTTAGCAACGATGAGCTGAGCGAGATTAAAAACCTCGATACCGGCCGTGATTTTGGCTTTTTCCGCCTCGATCCGCGCCTGATCACCATGTTGCAGTCGCCGAACGGTGAACAGCGTCTGTTCGTGCCGCGCGCCGGTTTCCCGGATCTGCTGGTTAGCACCTTGATCGCCACCGAAGACCGTCACTTCTACGAACACGACGGCATTAGCCCGTATTCGATTGGTCGAGCGTTCCTCGCCAACATCACCGCCGGTAAAGCGGTGCAGGGCGGCAGTACGCTGACGCAGCAGCTGGTGAAAAACCTGTTCCTCACCAACGAGCGTTCGCTGTGGCGTAAAGCACGTGAAGCCTATATGGCGGTGATCATGGATGCGCGCTACAGCAAAGATCGCATCCTCGAGCTGTATCTCAATGAGGTGTATCTCGGCCAGACCGGTAACGATCAGATCCGCGGCTTCCCGCTGGCGAGTCTGTATTACTTTGGTCGTCCGGTGGATGAGCTGAGCCTCGATCAGCAGGCGATGCTGGTTGGCATGGTGAAAGGCGCGTCGCTGTACAATCCGTGGCGTAATCCGAAACTGGCGCTGGAGCGACGTAACCTGGTGCTGCGTTTGTTGCAGCAGCAGAACGTCATCGATCAGGAACTGTATGACATGTTGTCGGCGCGTCCGCTGGGCGTGCAGCCTAAAGGCGGCGTGATCACGCCACAGCCGGCGTTTATGCAGATGGTGCGTAACGAGCTGCAGGCTAAGCTCGGCGACAAAATGAAAGATCTCTCTGGCGTGAAGATTTTCACCACGCTGGATGCGATCTCGCAGGATGCCGCTGAGAAAGCGGTGGTGGAAGGCATTCCTACGCTGAAAAAACAGCGGGGACTGAAAGATCTGGAAACCGCGATGGTGGTGGTTGACCGCTTCAGTGGTGAAGTGCGCGCCATGGTTGGCGGTGCCGATCCGCAGTTTGCCGGTTACAACCGCGCATTGCAGGCGCGTCGTTCTATTGGCTCGCTGGCAAAACCGGCGACCTATCTCACCGCGCTGAGTCAGCCGAACAGCTATCGCCTCAACAGCTGGATCGCCGATGAGCCGATTGCGCTGAAACAGCCGAATGGCACCATCTGGAAACCGATGAATGACGATCGTCGTTTCAGCGGCAAAGTGATGCTGGTGGATGCGTTGACCAACTCGATGAACGTGCCAACCGTCAACCTCGGTATGACGCTGGGACTGGATGCGGTGGTCGATACATGGAACAAACTCGGCGTGCCGAAAGATCAGCTGCATCCGGTACCATCCATGCTGCTGGGTGCACTGAACCTGACGCCGATTGAAGTGGCGCAGGCGTTCCAGTCGATCGCCAGCGGCGGTAACCGCGCTGAGCTGTCGGCGGTGCGTTCAGTGATTGCCGAGGATGGCACGGTGCTGTATCAGAGCTATCCGCAGGCGCAGCGCGTCGAACCAGCGCAGGCCGCGTATCTCACGCTCTACACCATGCAGCAGGTCGCCGATCACGGTACCGCGCGTGCGCTGGGTGCGCGATATCCGAAAGCACATCTGGCGGGCAAAACCGGTACCACCAATGACCTGATCGACAGCTGGTTCGCCGGTGTCGATGGCAAAGAAGTGGCGATTACCTGGGTTGGTCGTGATAACAACCAAACCTCGAAACTGTACGGTGCCAGCGGTGCGATGCAGCTTTATCGTCGCTATCTCGACAACCAGGCGCCGATGCCGCTGGTGCTGACGCCGCCGGAAGATATCACGCAGATGAACGTCGATTCTGCCGGTAACTTCGTTTGCGGTAGCGGCAGCAGCACATGGCGTTCGCTGCCGGTGTGGTCGCTGGATCCGAATGCGCTGTGTCAGCAGCAGCAACAGCAGGTTCAGCAGCAACAGCAGCAGTTGCAGCAGCAACAAGAGCAACAGCAGCAACAGCAGCAACAGCAGCAACAGCCACAGAATGAGCAGAAAGATTCTGACGGCGTCGCGGGTTGGATTAAGGATATGTTCGGCAGCAAATAACTTGCCGAAAAATACAAAGGGCGCTGCGGCGCCCTTTTTCATTGGGATAGGTGGTCAGCGGGGCTGGTTCTTGCAGTTACTTTTACGAATATCAATAACCATACCAGTGCTTTGCGTCACCAGAACTTCCAGGCTTTTTACTGCAACGTCTCGCGCATGTAACAGTGAGTCTGCCGGTTCCTCGCCAAAATTAACGGTTCTCATTGGCGTTGCGGTACGCTCAGGATTAATGCAGTTCACTTTGACCTTATCCTCAATCCACTCTTCCGCCAGCGCCTGAGTCAAATTGACTACCGCAGCTTTTGCAGAGGAGTAAAGGGCATAAAAGGCCCGTCCGCGCGTATAGGAACTGGATGTAAAATTCAATAACATGCCGGAATTACTGGTTAAGCGCTCTTTTGCCGCAATCGCCACGTTTACGGCCCCGAGATAATTAATGTTAATCAGCGCCATAACTTCATGCTGAGTCAGCGTGGAGAGCGGTTTCTTAATTAATACACCTGCAGTGTTGACGATATAATCAATATTGCCATGCTCGGCAATGATGTTATTTAAATAGTTTTTAATGCTGTCGAGCTGAGTGATATCGATATCATTATGTGAACGGCTGGCAATATGCACTTTGGCCCCGCATAGCGTGGCAACTTTCATCATCTCCAGACCAATCCCACTACCGCCACCAAAAATAACCATATGCTTATCGCGCAGGAAATCGAGACTGGCAGTATTCAATGAATGTGAGCTTTTCTCCTGCAGCAATTTCTCTGCGATATAGAGGTCAAGTGGATGGGTGATTTTGATATTGTTTTCATCTCCCTCAACGGTAATAACACGCGTTTCAGGCAGCATATTACGCAGCACGCCGCAGTCGCAGGTAAACGTAAACTTACCTATGGCCGCCGCTTTCTCATAAGCCTGGCGAATTTTCTCCAGACGAAATGCTTGAGGTGTCTGGCCACGACGCATGCTGGCACGATGAGGAATATGGGCAATGCAGCCATCATCGTGTACTTCTACTAAGGTATCTGCTGAGGGGATCACCACATCTACGGCGTCAAAGGATTCCAGGGCATCTACGCATTTGCGAATGATTGCGTCGCTAATTAATGGCCGCACGGCATCATGCAGTAAGATTTTGCATTGACCGTCATAGTCGATAAGGGTTTTCAGTGCGGAATATGTCGAGTCAAAACGTTCTTTACCGCCGTTTACCACTTTACTCACTTTATGCCACTGATTTTTTGCCACCAGTTCCCACATAAAATCGATGTACTCATTTTGCGAGACAATAATAATCTCATCAATGTCGACCGACGTTTCAAAACGCTCGATGGTATATTCAATCACCGCACGACCCGCCAACTTAGCAAATTGTTTCGGCTTGTCGCTGCCAAAGCGGGTGCCTGTACCGCCAGAAAGTATTATGGCTACATTTTTCATTTTTTATTCCGCCGCTTGCGGTCTGAGTGATGAACAAATAATTTCAGCGATCTTCTCGCCCGCCGTTTTCTTTTCTATCTGCAGTTCCTCTTGCAGCACTTGTTCCCGGCGCATTTTCATTGCATCGCGCCCCGCGACAATGTTGTCAACAAAGGTGAAAATATCCTCTTCGCACCAGGCAACGTCGTAGGCGTCATAAATGAAATCTGCAGTGCGGTTTAAACCGTGGCAGGTTTCGTGGGTGAGATAGAGGATGGGTTTTTTCGACGGCAGATATTCCAGCAGGAAAGAGCCGGCGTCTGCGATGAGTGCATCGGAACGCGCAAAAGTATGGGTGTAATCATGCCCGTGATCCCACTCCAGATTGGCGTGCTGCTGCGCCGTGCTAAGTAATTGCTGATAAAGGCTACGTGCCGATGAGTTGGCTTCATTTATCCACTGGCTTAGCAGCGGATGAGGGCGAATGATCAGATGAATATTCTGACGCTCAATCAGCTTCAGGAACGCGCTGCCGTAAAGGTTGAAAGTGGTGTACATCTTCTGATCGCCCGGCAGCACGAAATGCGGTGTCCACAGGAAAGTGGTTACTGTGCGTGGCTGCGGCTTATCTGAAAGAGGGAAACGACGCTGATAGTGGTCAAATTTAGGATGGCCGGTAACGTGTACATGGCGATTTCCTGCCTGACATTGCAGTGCAAACTCAGCTTTATGTTTTTCTGAACGGGCAAATATCCACGTCGCCAGATTCTGACAGAGCAAATTATACTGATACACCATACTTTCAGCGCCAATTCCGGTGTCGAGCGCGTAAGGGATATAAGCGATCTTCACGCCGCGCTCATGCAAGTAGTCGCTGCGGAAGGCTTCGGGTCGCGCTTCGTCGTAAGGGTTTTGCAGGAACACCACATCCGGCTGACGCGCCTCCAACTGATAATCTTCAAACCCGATATAGTCGAGCCCTCTTTCACGCAGAATTTCACGCTGAATATCGCCATTAACATCGCTGGCCTTCCAGTTCAGGTAAGGCACCACCACGATGCGGCAATCGAAGGCGGGATTGGCCTGCATCGCCTCAATTACCGATTCAAAATTTGTCCAACCCGGCGGCCACTGGAAGTAAAAATCGACCTTAATTGGACCGGTAGTGGAGGGCGTGAATTTGGCGGGCGCAACAATTTGACTCAACGGCTTTCTGAAGAGTGCGCGGTAATCTACCGTTCTATTTTCGATATCGCTTTTGTCGAGCCGTTGTGCGCCGGCGTTGGGGAACACGCCCAGCCACAGATCCTGCTGCATCAGGCTATTCCAGTGCACATCAAGGGCATATTGCGCCTGCGCGCCACCTTGCAATTGTGCCTGCAGCGCTGCGCGATAGTTTTCAATCAGCGTGGCGTAATAGCGGAGATTGACGATATACGCGCAGGCGCACCACGCGAAGTTAGCGCGCACGATATAGTCCACGCTTTTCAACGGCGTGACGCGGCGATAATTGGCCGCCAGAAAAGCCACTTGCCAGTTGATTTGCGGCAGGGCGGCAAAGTAGCGGTTGAGATTGTCATAATTCGCCTGGTTTTCATCAAAGCTGAAGTCATCTTCCAGAATCAGCACCCGCTCCCAGCCGTTATCGCGTGCCATCTCCAGCGCGGCAATATGCGATTGCGTGCAGCCGATGTAGCCCTTTTCATGCTTGATCGCATTCAGACGAACGATTTTTTCAGCGGTTAGACCTAACTTTTTAAGCTGTTTAGTGATGCGGGTTAATCGGTCTTTGCGTTTCTTCAAATTGATGAAGATAACGCGATCAACAATGTTCCAGTTTATAGCGGCCATGACGATGTCTTTAGAAAGAGAATGCATGACATAAGCAATTAGTGGGCCAATTCTTAAATAAATGATTTTATTGATTATTTTTAATTGATGGCTCAATCGGGATGAAATGAATTTCCGCTTTGCGGCAGTGTAATTTCCCGATTGGTGGCCTACGCTCGCTTCATCGCTAATTTATTATTCGCGATCATGAATATGCGCGATCTGGCTGTAAACGCCGCGCTAACGGCCATTAGACGTTGCGAATGTGGAGTTATTTCGCCTAAAATCCGTGCGTCATAATAATCATTCTCGTTTGTATTCGCCTGCATCGACTTTTTTCGAGAGATCTCATTTATGAATACGCGAAACACCAATCCTTGTTTTTTCCGCCCGCGTTCGCTGGCTTGGTTTATTTCACTGACTCTGGGTACGTTCAGCGTGCAGGCGTTGGCAGAAGATACCGTGGTTGTCAGCGCCGATGGTGGCAGCGGCGTGGCGCAAGAGAATGCATGGGGCCCGTCGCCAACCATCGCGGCCAAACGCAGCGCCACCGGCACCAAAACCGATACGCCGATTGAGAAGAACCCGCAGTCGATCTCTGTGGTCACGCAGGAAGAGATGGCGATGAAAAACGTCACCAGCGTGAAAGGGGCTTTCAACTATACGCCTGGCGTATTGACCGGCAACCGCGGTAGCTCCAATGTCATCGATGCGCTTTCTATTCGCGGCTTCAGCGAAACCAACACCAATCAATATCTTGATGGCCTGAAACTGCAGGGCGATAACTACTCTGAGTTTGCTATCGATCCCTATTTCCTCGAGCGCGCCGAGCTGCTGCGCGGTCCGGTTTCAGTGCTGTACGGCAAGAGCAATCCGGGCGGCGTGGTGTCGCTGGTGAGTAAGCGTCCTACGCAGGAGACGCTGCGTGAAGTGCAGTTCCAGATGGGCACCAATAATCAGTTCTCCACCGGTTTCGACTTCGGCGGCTCGCTGGATGATGACGGCGTTTACAGCTATCGCCTGACCGGCCTCGCGCGCAGCGCCGATGCGCAGCAGGAGATGAACAAAGAGAAGCGTTACACCATTGCGCCATCGTTCAGCTGGCGTCCGGATGAGAATACGCGTTTTGATCTGCTGACCTATTTCCAGAACGAACCGGAAACCGGCTATTACGGCTGGTTGCCGCGTCAGGGCACCGTGGTGGGCATCACGCGTCCTGACGGCAGCAGTTACAAGCTGCCGACCAACTTTGATGAAGGCGCAGACAGCAACAAGATTTCGCGCAACACCAAGATGGTGGGTTACAACTTCGAGCACAGCTTCAACGACACCTGGACGGTGCGACAGAATCTGCGCTATGCGGATTTGAGGACGGATTATCGTAGCATTTATGGCAATGGTTTTAATTCAGTAACACAGCAAATCACCCGCGGTTCAGCGGTTTCTAATGAAAAGCTGAATCAGTTTGCGTTGGATAACCAGGTTCAAGCTAAATTTGCCACCGGTGCCGTGGATCATACTTTGCTGATGGGCGTGGATTATCAGCGTACGCGCAATGATATTGATGCTGCCTTTGGTAGCGCCGCACCGATCAGTGCAATCAATCCGCAATATGGCAATGACGCGGTTATCGGTACGCCATTCCCGTATCAATATCTAAACCGTCAGGAACAAACTGGCCTCTACTCCCAGGATCAAATGGAGTGGAACCGTTGGGTGCTGACGTTAGGTGGTCGCTATGATTATGCAATGACCTCAGCATTGAATCGTAACGGTAATACTGAAGAGAAAAATCACGATCAGGCCTTCACCTGGCGCGGTGGTTTGAACTATGTGTTTGATAACGGCATCGCGCCGTATTTCAGCTATAGCGAATCGTTTATTCCTACAGCGGGTACCACATCCAGCGGCCAAACATTCGATCCTTCACGCGCTAAGCAGTACGAAGCCGGTGTGAAATATGTGCCAAAAGATCGTCCGATTGTTATCACGGGTGCGGTCTATCAGCTCACGAAAACGAAGAACCTCACAGCCGATCCCAATAGTCTGCAATTCAGCGTGCAAGGTGGTGAAATTCGTTCACGCGGCGTGGAGTTAGAAGCCAAAGCGGCGATAAATGCCAATATCAACCTGACAGCCGCTTACTCTTATACCGATGCCGAATATACGCATGACACCTTACTGAAAGGCAAAACGCCGGTGCAGGTGCCGAAGCATATGGCATCGATATGGAGTGATTACACCTTCCACGAAACTGCGCTTTCAGGCGTAACGCTGGGTGCAGGTGTACGTTATGTCGGCGAAAGCAAAGGTATCTACAGCGCCAATGACCCGGCGAACGAGAACCAAAACTTTGACGTCGCCGGTTACACCACCGTCGATGCCGCGCTGAAATACGATCTCGCACGCTTTGGCATGCCGGGCTCCACCATCGGCGTTAACGTCAATAATCTGTTCGATCGTGAATATGTCGCCAGCTGCTACCGCGACTACGCCTGCTACTGGGGCGCTGAGCGTCAGATTGTCGGTACTGCGACTTTCCGCTTCTGATCACGTTACGTAGGTCGCCATTAATGGCGACCCTACCGATTAACCAGGGATTATCATGCAGCATCCGCACCACGCAGAAACCACCTTCAGGCTGGATAACGTCAGTTTTCGTGTGCCAGGCCGCACGCTGCTGCATCCGCTGTCTCTTACTTTTGCACCGGGCAAAGTCACCGCGCTGATTGGTCATAATGGTTCCGGCAAATCCACGCTGCTGAAAATGCTCGGTCGTCACCATGCGGCGAGTGAAGGGCGCGTGTTGCTGAATGAGGACGCGGTAGATAACTGGGGCAGCAAAGATTTTGCGCGTCAGGTGGCGTATTTGCCGCAGCAACTGCCCGCGGCGGAAGGCATGACGGTGCGCGAGCTGGTGGCGATTGGTCGCTATCCGTGGCACGGCGCGCTGGGCCGCTATGGTCAGGAAGATCGCGATCGGGTAGAAGAGGCGATTACGCTGGTGGGATTAAAGCCTTTTGCCGGGCGTCTGGTGGATAGCCTTTCTGGCGGCGAGCGCCAGCGTGCCTGGCTGGCGATGCTGGTGGCGCAGAACAGTCGCTGTCTGCTGCTGGACGAACCGACGTCGGCGCTGGATATCGCCCATCAGGTTGATGTGCTGGCGCTGATTCAGCGTCTCAGCCGCGAACGTGGGCTGACGGTGATTGCGGTGCTGCACGATCTCAACATGGCGGCGCGCTATTGCGATCGTTTGGTGGCGCTGCGCGGTGGCGAAGTGATTGCCGAAGGCGGCCCTGAGGTGATCATGCAGGCCGATGTGCTGGGCAACATTTACGGTATTCCGATGGGCATTTTGCCGCATCCGCTGGGCGGCGCGCCCGTCAGTTTCGTTTATTAAGGCCTCGCCATGTTCGACATTTCTCGCCGCCGCCTGCTGACGGCGCTGGCGCTTTCCCCCTTGATGTCCGCGTTGCCGCTGCGTGCCGCCGTGCCGGATGCGCAGCGCATTCTGGCGCTGGAGTGGCTGCCAGTGGAGCTGCTGATGGCGCTCGGCGTGACGCCACTCGGCGTGGCCGACATGCACAACTACAACATTTGGGTCGGCGATCCGCAGCTGCCGTCCGGCGTTATCGATCTCGGTCTGCGCACCGAACCCAATCTGGAGCTGATGACGCAGCTCGAACCTTCGCTCATTCTGCACTCCAATGGTTACGGCCCGGCGCTGGATAAGCTGCAGCGCATCGCGCCGACCATGGGTTTTGACCTTAATAGCGGCGACGGCAAACCGCTCAGCACCGCGCGTCACTCGCTGCAGGCGCTCGGCGCGCGTCTTGGCCGTGAAGCGCAGGCCGTGCAGCATCTGCAGTATGTGGATGAGCAGCTGGCGGCGGCGCGTGAACGCCTCAAGCCGTGGGCCGATCGTCCGGTGCTGCTGATGTCACTGATGGATAGCCGCCATGCGATTACCTTCGGTAAAAACAGCCTGTTTCTCGAGGTGATGGAGATCCTTGGCTTGAGCAATGCCTGGCAGGGTGAAACCAACTTCTGGGGCAGCGCGGTTGTTGGGCTGGAGCGGCTGGCGGAAGTAGGTGATGTGCAGGTGATCTGCTTCGATCACGATAACGATCGCGATATGCAGCAAGTGATGGCTACCGCGCTGTGGCAGGCGCTGCCGTTTGTGCGCGCGCAGCGTTTCCAGCGCGTGCCGGCGGTGTGGTATTACGGCGCGACCTATTCGGCGCTGAAATTTGTCCGCGTGCTGGAACACGCGCTGGAGTCGCACTGATGCGCAATCGTCTTTTTCCCGTCGCGCTGCTGAGTGCAGTCTTTCTGCTGGCGCTGGCCTTAACTTTTATCAATTTGCGTCAGGCGCTGCCAGGCGATCAGTGGTCTCAGGCGTTTTTCGCGCCTGACATCAACAACATCCAGCAAGTGGTGTTTCATCACAGCTTGCTGTCGCGTCTGGCGCTGTCGCTGCTGGTTGGCGCGGGCCTTGGCCTCGCCGGTTTGCTGTTTCAACAGGTGCTGCGTAATCCGCTGGCGGAACCCACCACGCTGGGCGTGTCGTCCGGCGCTCAGCTGGGGATTACCGTCGCGACGTTATGGCATTTGCCGGGCGGCGAGCTCACGCAGCAGTTTGCGGCGATGGGCGGCGCGGTGCTGGTCGGCATTCTGGTATTCGGCGTGGCCTGGGGCAAACGTTTGTCGCCAGTGACGCTGATTCTGGCTGGGCTGGTATTGAGTTTGTACGCCGGTTCGGTGAATCAAATCTTCGCTATCTTCAATCACGATCAGCTGCAAAACATGTTCCTGTGGAGCACTGGCGCACTCAATCAGTTGGATGGACACAACGTGGCCCAACTGTGGCCGCGTCTGCTGCTGGCGTTTGTGGTGGCGCTGGCGCTGCTGCGCCCGCTGACGTTGATGGGGCTCGATGATGGCGTAGCGAAAAATCTCGGTCTGGCGCTGTCGGCGGCACGTATTGCCGCGCTGGCGCTGGCGATTTTGCTCAGCGCGCAGTTGGTCAATGTTGCGGGCATCATCGGCTTTATTGGCCTGTTTGCGCCGCTGCTGGCAAAGATGCTCGGCGGACGTCGCCTGCTGAGCCGCATGATGCTGGCCCCGTTGATCGGTGCGCTGCTGCTGTGGCTGGCCGATCAGTGCGTGCTGTGGCTCACCAGCCACTGGCGCGAAGTCTCTACCGGCACAGCGACCGCGCTGATCGGCGTGCCGATTCTGCTGTGGTTGCTGCCGCGCTTGCGTACCGGATCGGTGCCACCGGCGCTCAATCAGGGCGATAGCGTGCCGGCTGAGCGGCAGAACGTCTTACGCTGGTGTCTGATTGGATTACTGGTTCTGGGCATATTCAGCTGGGTTGGTATTACCTTTGGTCGCGATGCGCACGGCTTTGCGTGGGTGGGCGGCGATATGCTGCATCAGCTGCTGCCATGGCGCGCGCCGCGCGTATTGGCCGCGCTGATTGTGGGCATGATGCTCGGCGTGGCAGGTGCGCTGATCCAGCGTCTCACCGGCAATCCGATGGCGAGCCCGGAAGTGTTGGGCATCAGCTCGGGCGCGGCGTGCGGCGTGGTGGTGATGATGTTCTTCGTGCCGGGCGATGCGGTGGCGTGGCTGTTGCCTGCCGGTGCGCTGGGTGCGGCGTTGACGCTGATGATGATTATGCTGGTGGCGAGTCGCGGCGGCTTCTCGCCGGAACGTATGTTGCTGGCGGGCATGGCGCTCAACAGCGCGTTCGTCACTGTTTTGATGGTGCTGCTGGCCAGCGGCGATCCGCGCATGGGCGGCTTGCTGAGCTGGATTTCCGGTTCAACCTACAACATCAATATGCAGCAGGCGCTGCAAAGCGCGGTGGTGGGTTTGGTGCTGATTGCGCTGGCGCCGCTGGCGAGCCGCTGGTTAACGCTGTTGCCACTCGGCAGCGCCACCGCGCGTTCGGCGGGCATGGCGTTGACCACTTCTCGCCTTAGCTTGCTGTTGCTGGCGGCGGCATTGACCGCCACGGCAACCTTAACCATCGGGCCGCTAAGTTTTATTGGGCTGATGGCACCGCATATCGTGCGCATGCTTGGGTTCCGCCGTGCGTTACCGCAGGTGTTGATGGCCGGTTTGCTGGGCGGCGGTTTGATGATTTTCGCCGACTGGTGCGGCAGGATGCTGGCGTTTCCCGATCAGATCCCGGCCGGATTGATGGCAACCATCTTCGGAGCGCCGTACTTTATTTGGCTGTTGCGGCGGGAGTAATGTTGGTCGCCATTAATGGCGACCCTACGAAAATGCCTAGGATCGCATTTAGCAATTTTACAGTTTCGCGAAGCTGCGTCGTGCGGCATCGATGGTGCGCTGAATATCTTCTTTACTGTGCGCCAGCGACATAAAGCCGGCTTCGAAAGCGGATGGCGCGAGGTAAACGCCTTCTTCCAGCATCAGGTGGAAGAAACGCTTGAAGCGTTCCACATTACACTGAGTCACGTCCTGATAGCAGGTGACTTCATCGGCGTCGGTGAAGAAAATCCCGAACATGCCGCCAACGTGGTTGATCACCAGCGGAATGTTTTCGGCCTTCGCCGCGTCCAGCAAGCCTTGCGCTAACTGCGTGGTCAGATCGGTCAACGTGCTGTGCGTACCCGGCTGCGCAATCTGCGACAGACATGCAAAGCCCGCCGCCATGGCAATCGGGTTACCGGACAAGGTACCGGCCTGATAAACCGGACCGGTTGGCGCCAGCGCATCCATCACCTCGCGACGACCACCAAAAGCACCAACCGGCATGCCGCCACCGATGATTTTACCGAGGCAGGTCAGGTCTGGCGTCACGTCGTAATAGGCCTGAGCACCGCCCAGCGCGACACGGAAGCCGGTCATCACTTCGTCGATGATCAGCAGGGCGCCGAATTCGTCACACAGCGCACGCAGGCCCGGCAGGAAGTCTGGCTGCGGTGGAATGCAGTTCATGTTGCCCGCGACCGGCTCAACGATGATGCAGGCGATATCCTCAGGATATTGCTCGAAAGCCGCACGCACGGTGCTGAGATCGTTATAGGTGCAGGTCAGCGTGTGTTTAGCGAAATCGGCCGGTACGCCCGGCGAGTTTGGCTGTCCCAGCGTCAGCGCGCCGGAGCCAGCTTTTACCAGCAGGCAATCGGCATGGCCGTGATAGCAGCCCTCGAACTTGATGATTTTGTCGCGATGGGTGAAGCCGCGCGCCAGGCGAATGGCGCTCATGGTGGCTTCGGTGCCAGAGTTAACCATGCGCACCATGTCCATGCTTGGCACCAGCTCGCACACCAGCTCGGCCATTTTCACTTCCATCTCGGTCGGCGCGCCGAAGCTCAGACCGCGCGCGGCGGCTTCAATTACCGCGTTACGGATGTTGGCGTTGTTGTGACCCAGCACCATCGGGCCCCACGAACCGACATAATCGATATAGCCTTTGCCGTCGGCGTCATACAGATACGCACCGTCAGCGCGTTCGATGAACAGCGGCACACCGCCCACACCGGTAAATGCACGTACCGGGGAGTTCACACCGCCGGGGATCAGGCGTTGCGCTGCGGCATACAGGTTTTCTGACTTACTCATTGTTCTGCTCCTGCTGTTCGGGAAAAAATCTGGCGCCATTCTACGGGAATAACGGCTTGCGCTAAAGTTTAGGGTATATACTTTCCTGCGCATGCGGCGGCACGCAGTGTCAAGCTTGAGACTTGATTGCACTGGACGGCTGGCAGATAATAGCGAAATTAAGGTCGTTTTCTGACCTCGACGTTTACCCGGAGTAAAAGATGAGTGACGACTTAGCAGCGCTGCCTTTGCAATTTACCGATGCAGCAGCAAAAAAAGTGAAAAACCTGATTTCTGATGAAGAGAATCCTGAGCTGAAATTGCGCGTTTATATTACCGGCGGCGGTTGCAGCGGTTTCCAGTACGGCTTCACCTTTGACGATCAAATGAATGACGGCGACATGACCATCGAGAAACAAGGTGTGGCGCTAGTGGTGGATCCGATGAGCCTGCAATATCTGGTGGGCGGTTCCGTGGATTACACCGAAGGCCTGGAAGGTTCACGTTTTATCGTGACCAACCCGAATGCCAAAACCACCTGCGGTTGTGGTTCTTCCTTCAGCATCTAATGCTGCTTCTGGCTGCCGTTCTGGTAGCCAGATTCTTACCACTCAATTGTCACTAAACGCGCGGATTCACGGCGCGTGGCATCGCGTTTTAACACACGTTCGGTAATGCGCGGCTGCGCGCTGAAGTGGCGTCCACAATCCACGGTGGGCAGAGTGTGTTCGTTCTGGCGTGAGATATCGCAACGCGAGAATAACGTTAAGGTGACGGCGATAGAGCCGGTCGACGTGGCCGCACTCAGTGGTGCAGCGATCACGAGCCCTATGGCCAGCAGCAGTGCTCTGGTCATGAATAGTTCCTGGTGAAGACAAAATTGCGCTAAGCGCTAAAAATGGGCACAGAGCATACGTGGCCGCTGCGCCTTGTATTATGAGTTACGACAATTTCTGCCGGAACTTTAATCATTATGGGTGCTTTTTTGCATCGGATGTAATTCTGCACACAGCTGTTTCGCTGCCAGCAGCATGCGAGGCCCCGGACGGCTCAGCCAGTCGTCATTAATGGCGATCACCGGCACATCCAGCTGCGGCTGCCAGAATTTGGTAATGCTGGCGGCGTGTGCGGCGTTACCACCGATGACAATCGCCTGCGGATGGCGCATCAGCACCTGTTCACGGCTCACCTGCGGCCAACTGACGCTGCTATCGGCAAAAATATTCCTGCCGCCGCACAGCTCAATCATTTGGTTTTGCATGGTGTTACGCGCAGCGGTAAACAGCGGTTGCTGACCAAACTGCAAAAACAGCGCGATCGGCGTACTGTGCTGATACTGCTTGCGCAGCGCCGCTTCCTGCGCGCGTAATGCCTGCGCCGCATCAACCGCTTGCTGCGGCTGCGGACTCCAGCGCTGTAACGCCGCCAGCGCATCGATCATTTGATCAATGGTTTGCGGATCGATCCACTCAACCTTTATCCCGAAACGCTGCAGCTGTTCGATTTGCCGCTGCGGATTACCGCCACGCCACGCCAGCACCACATCCGGTTTGAGCTGCAGAATGCGTTCCACTTTGATGCCTTGCCAGTTCGCGACCTGCTCCAGCGCGTTGGCCTGCGCGGGATAATCAGAGAAGGCGCTGACGGCCAGCGGCGTAATGCCCGCGGCGAAGGCCAGTTCGGTCAGATGGGGCGAAAGCGTAATAACGCGCGGCGCGGCGGCGAACAGGCTGTTGCACAGCAGCAACAGCCCGAGCAGCAGGATTTTAGCCACGCGCCAGCTGAACCAGCAGATTTTCAACCATCAGCGAAGACTGTTTTGCCGCAACGCTAAGGAACTCGTCAAAGCTGAGGTGTGATTCCTGATCGGCGACGTCAGAAATCGCGCGCACCACCACAAACGGCACCTTGAACTGATGGCAAACGTGACCAATCGCGGTCGCTTCCATCTCCACCGCGATCGCCTGCGGGAAGGTGGTGCGGATGCGCGTCAGCGGTGCCGCGCCGTTGATAAACGCATCGCCGCTCACGACCAAACCGCGTACCGCGTTGAGGTCGAGCTGCTTGATAACCCGCTCAGCGGCGACAATCAGCTTGTCATCTGCCACGAAAGCTGCGGGGCAACCGGCCATCTGGCCAGGCTCGTAGCCGAAGGCGGTGACGTCTGCATCGTGATAGCGCACTTCATCGGACACCACGATATCGCCCACTTTCAGCGTTGACGCTAATCCGCCAGCGGAACCGGTGTTGATCACCACATCCGGTTTGCACAGCTCGAGCAACAAGGTGGTGCCGAGCGCGGCAGCCACTTTACCGATGCCTGATTTCAGCAGCGCCACTTCAACACCGTTCAGCGTGCCGGTGTAAATTTCGCAGCCGGCCAGCGTCAGTGTCTGGCGGTTTTCGATTTTGTCACGCAGCAGAGTAACTTCCTGCTCCATCGCGCCAATAATGCCTACTTTCATAAGAATCTCGCTAATTTAATGGATGTAACCCGCAAAAGTGAGGCATAGTCTAACATGGCTGATTGAGGAAGAATTCACGAAAAAATAAGGGGTAATTATGGCGGCGATTAATTTCAGGAAGAAGATCAGTTTCACCCGCCCTTATACCAGCCGCAAAGATCCCGAAGGGGAATACTTTATTACCCGCCACTTTGAAAGCGATCGCGGACGTATTATTAACTCCGCCGCGATTCGTCGTCTGCAACAGAAAACCCAGGTATTCCCGCTGGAGCGCAACGCGGCGGTGCGTTCGCGTTTGACGCACTCGCTGGAAGTACAGCAAACCGGGCGATATATCACCAAAGAGATTCTGCAAGCGCTGAAAACGCAGGGCGGCGGGCTGGCGAATTATGGGCTGGATGAGTTCGAAGGTGCCTTCGAAAGCCTGATTGAGATGGCCTGTTTGCTGCACGATGTCGGCAATCCGCCGTTTGGTCACTTTGGTGAAGCTGCGATCAATGACTGGTTCGATGATAATTTGCCTGCCGAGCTCGTCGATCCGCTGGTGGCGGGCGTTGCCGATGAGGCAGAGCGCTCTGCTTTTGACCAGTTAAATGCAATGATTCGTCAAGATTTATGCCATTTCGAAGGCAACGCTCAGGCTATTCGCCTGGTGCACACGCTGCTACAACTCAATCTCAGCTATGCGCAGGTCGCCTGTATTTTGAAATATACCGCGCCCGCATGGTGGCAAGGCGATAAACCGGCTGAATTTAGCGTATTAATGAAAAAACCGGGTTTCTATTTATCTGAGCGTGAATATGTGGCTGAGTTACGCGAGGCAACGAATATAAAAGAGCACCATCGTTTTCCGCTCACCTGGATAATGGAAGCCGCCGACGATATCTCATATTGCATTGCCGATTTGGATGATGCTGTAGAAAAAGATATCTTCCATGTTGAAACGCTGTATAAGCATTTACTCGAAGCCTGGGGCACGGTAAAAACCGGCGATGTTTTCAGCCGCACAATCGGCGATGCCTGGAAAGAGGCTAATCAGAAAAAACGTCGTAGTATCAGCGATCAATTCTTTATGTCATTGCGGGTTAACGTGCAAAACGTGCTGGTTAGCCATGCGGTTAAGCGTTTCATCGACAACTTACCGGCTATTTTCGAAGGCGATTTTAATCACGCCTTACTGGAAGATGATGGCGAAGAAGGGCGCTTGCTGAAACTGTTTAAAACGGTGGCGCGTCAGCAGGTGTTTAATCATCCGGAAGTTGAACAACTGGAATTACAGGGTTATCGGGTGATTAAAGGTTTGCTCGAAATATATCAGTCATTGCTGTTGCTGGATTACGAGCAATTTACCACCTTGATGAAGGAGGATTTTCTGGCAAAGCATCCAATTGAAACCCGGCTGTTTCATAAGCTTTCCGGCAAACATCGCAAAGCCTATCAGCAACACATGCGTTCATTAATTGTTGAGCATAAATATCAGCGCCTGTTGTGGGAACGTTATTATCGTGCGCGCCTGATTCAGGACTACATTAGCGGGATGACGGACAATTATGCCTGGGATGAATATCGTCGTTTAATGGCGGTTGAATAAGCGCAGAATTGTAAAGACGAAGAACAATTTTTTACCTTTGCCTAAAACTTTATTAGGAACTTCGCGCTAAAAACTTAATCTCATCATCACGACCACAGCAATGGTCTGGCCGTAATTCTTAGAGAGACACAGATAAATGAAAAAAAACACAATTATGCTGGCGTTGGCGCTGAGTTTCGGCGCGACGGCGTTGAGCCCTGTGAGTGTATTTGCCGCAGAGACCGCTTCTTCTTCCAGCCAGCAGTTGCCAAGCCTGGCACCGATGCTGGAAAAAGTCATGCCGTCCGTGGTGAGTATCAGCGTGGAAGGCACGACGACAGTTAAAACACCGCGTATGCCACAGCAGTTCCAGCAGTTCTTTGGTGATAATTCTCCGTTCTGTCAGGACGGTTCACCGTTCCAGAGTTCGCCAATGTGCCAAAATGGCGCGGGCGGTGACGGCGGCGGCGCGGATGGCGGTGCTAACGCGCAGAAACAGCAGTTCCGTGCGCTCGGTTCTGGCGTGGTGATTAACGCGGATAAAGGCTATGTGGTGACCAACAACCACGTGGTGGATAACGCGACCAAAATTCAGGTTCAGCTCAGCGATGGCCGTCGTTACGACGCCAAAGTGATCGGTAAAGATCCGCAGTCAGATATCGCGCTAATTCAGCTGCAGGATGCAAAAAACCTCACCGCAATCAAAATTGCCGACTCTGACAACCTGCGCGTCGGTGATTACACCGTGGCGATCGGTAACCCGTACGGCCTCGGCGAAACCGTGACCTCGGGGATTGTTTCAGCGCTGGGCCGTAGCGGTCTAAACGTTGAAAACTATGAAAACTTCATCCAGACCGATGCGGCGATCAACCGGGGTAACTCCGGCGGCGCGTTGGTTAATCTTAACGGTGAGCTGATCGGGATTAACACCGCGATTCTGGCACCGGACGGCGGTAACATCGGTATCGGCTTTGCGATCCCAAGTTCAATGGTGAAAAACCTGACTGCGCAGATGGTCGAGTACGGCCAGGTAAAACGCGGCGAGCTGGGTATTATGGGCACCGAGCTGAACTCCGAGCTGGCGAAAGCGATGAAAGTCGATGCGCAGCGCGGCGCCTTTGTTAGCCAGGTGCTGCCGAACTCCGCCGCGGCGAAAGCCGGCGTGAAAGCCGGTGACGTAGTTGTGTCAATGAACGGTAAAGCGCTAACCAGCTTTGCAGCGCTGCGTGCCGAAGTGGGCTCGCTGCCGGTCGGCACCAAACTGCAGCTGGGTCTGCTGCGCGAAGGCAAACCAGTGAATGTCACGGTTGAACTGCAGCAGAGCTCGCAGGATAAAGTGCAGTCCGCCACTATTTACACCGGCATTGAAGGTGCCGATCTCAGCAATATCGATACTAACGGTCAGAAAGGCGTGCGTGTCGATAGCGTTAAGCCGGGCAGCGCAGCGGCACGTATCGGTCTGAAGAAAGGTGACGTGATTCTCGGCGTGAACCAGCAAGCCGTGGCTAATCTTGGCGAGCTGCGTAAGGTGCTTGATACCAAACCTTCGGTGCTGGCACTGAACGTACAGCGCGGTGACAGCAGCCTGTATTTGCTGATGCAGTAAGTTTCAGGTTGTTGATAACAGGCGAGCTTCGGCTCGCCTTTTTTGTGTCTGTGCAAATGTCCGGTACTGAATGTGACGCTTACCGCAAATCCCGCATAATCCCCACGGCTATGTGCAGTTGCACAATGTCAGCGCCTTATTGGATGCGTATTCTGTCTGTTCGTCCTTATCTCCGGAGTGTTTGATGGCCACCTATCATCTCGATGCGCGACTGGCTCAGGATATTGTTGCCCGCACCATGCAAATTATTGATAGCAATGTCAACGTGATGGATGCGCGCGGTCGCATCATCGGCAGTGGCGATCGTGAACGTATTGGCGAATTGCACGAAGGCGCGCTACTGGTGCTGTCACAAGGCCGCGTGGTGGACATCGACGAAGCGGTGGCAAAACATCTGCACGGCGTACGTCCCGGCATCAATTTGCCGCTGCGTATTGATGGCGACATCGTCGGCGTGATCGGTTTGACCGGCCAGCCAGCAACGCTGCGTCACTATGGCGAGCTGGTGTGTATGACCGCTGAAATGATGCTGGAACAGGCGCGTTTGCTGCATATGCTGGCGCAGGACAGCCGCTTGCGTGAAGAGCTGGTGCTAAATCTGGTGCGCAGTGAAACTTTATCGCCAGCGCTGAGCGAATGGGCGCAGCGGCTCGGCATCGATCTCAATCAACCGCGCGTGGTAGCGGTGGTGGAAGTGGACAGCGGCCAGCTTGGCGTCGATAGTGCCATGTCCGAGCTGCAGCAGTTGCAAACACTGCTGACCACGCCGGAACGCGACAACCTGATTGCGATTGTTTCACTCACCGAAATGGTGGTGCTGAAACCGGCACTGAATGCGCATGGCCGCTACGATCAGGACGATCATCGCCGCCGCGTGGATCAACTGCTGCAACGCATGAAAGAGAGTGGACAGGTGCGGATGCGTATCGCGCTCGGCAACTACTTTACCGGTCCCGGCAGCATCGCGCGTTCGTACCGTACCGCGCGCACCACCATGATGGTGGGCAAACAGCGCATGCCGGAACAGCGCAGCTATTTTTATCAGGATCTGGTGCTGCCGGTGCTGCTCGACAGTTTACGCGGCGGCTGGCAGGCCAACGAACTGGCGCGCCCGCTGGCGAAGCTGAAAAGCATGGATAACAATGGTTTGCTGCGGCGTACATTGGTGGCGTGGTTTAGCCATAACGTGCAACCCAGCGCCACGGCGCGCGCGCTGTTTATTCACCGCAACACGCTGGAGTATCGCCTCAATCGAATTTCCGAGCTTACCGGACTCGATCTGGGCAACTTTGACGATCGTTTGCTGCTGTATGTGGCGCTCCAACTGGATGAGCAGAGTTAATGAGGAACTTGTGGATTGCGTTGCTGTGGCTGTATAGCGCGCTAGGTGTGGCTAACGATCCGGCTTTTCTCTCTTTAAACGATCTTCAGCGGGTTAAGCAGCAGCTGGCACAACATCAGGCGGCGCCGCCCACGTTTGACGCCTGGCATCAGCTAAAACAGCAGGCGGATAAGGCGCTGAAACACCCCAATCCCAGTGTCACTGACAAAGGTATGCTGCCGCCGAGCGGCTCGAAGCAGGATTATTTAAGTCTGAGCGCCTATTGGTGGCCGGATGCCAGCAGCGCCGACGGCTTGCCGTGGCAGCGTCGCGACGGTGAAGTGAATCCCGCCAGTAAGAATGATCAAAGTGATGGCGTGCGGCTGGCGCGCTTTACCGCTGATTTTCAGGCACTGACGCTGGCCTGGTATGTCTCTGGCGATCAACGTTATGCCGATAAAGCGCTGGCGATGATGCGCCACTGGTTTATCGATCCCACCAGCCGCATGCATCCGAATCTAAACTTTGCGCAGGGTATTCCGGGCCGATCCGCAGGTCGCCATGATGGCGTGCTGGATGGACGCTACTTTGCCACGCGCGTGGTGGATGCGCTAACTTTGCTGCGTAATGCGCCCGGTTGGCAGCCAGCCGATCAGCAGGCGATGCAGTTATGGTTTAGCGAGTATCTGCACTGGCTACGGCACAATCCGTTAGCGCTGCAAGAAGCGGCGGCGGCGAATAATCATGGCAGTTGGTACTGCACGCAGGTGGCGGGAATTGCGTGGTATCTGGGCGATCGTGAGACGGTTAAAGCGATGGTGGAATTGGCGCGCAGTAAAATTGCGCTGCAAATCCGTGCCGATGGCAGCCAGCCCGCAGAGTTAGCGCGCACGCGATCCTTCCATTACAGCAACTTCAATCTGCAGGCGCTGACGGCATTGGCGCAGTTGGCCAGTAAAGCAGGATTGGGTGATTTGTGGCATAGCAGGCAACAGCAAAGCGGCTCATTGCTGGATGCGCTCGACATGGTGGCGCCGTACAGCGATGCCAGTAAAGTCTGGCCGTGGAAAAACCGCGATCGGGTGAGCCAACGCATCATTCCCTTGCTTTCAATGGCCGATAACAGTTTGCAGCAGCCGCGTTATCAGCAGTGGATCAGGCAGACGCAATGGAAAGATCAAAACAGCGGGGCGGTGATGCAGGCACAGCGTGATACCTGGCTGCTTTCGTTGCCTTATCAGTAGACATAAAAAAGGCCAGCATTCGCTGGCCTGTTTTCAAAAGCGAACCATTATTTATTGCGGGTCAGCTGATCGAGGTCTGATTCGATCTCGGCGATCTTGTTAGAGACCACGCTTTCCAGATGGCGCAGATCCGCCAGAATTTTACGCTTCAGATCCACTTCAACCTGGTCGCGCTGGCAAATCTGGTCCAGCTCATCGATCACGTAACGCAGGTTCGGGCTGATTTCCTGCACTTCTTTGTAACCCTGGCTGGTGTGATCGGCGACGACGGTTTTGCGCTGGCGTGGGTATTTGAATTTCACGCTTTTCGCGAAGAATTCACCTTTGTCTTTGCGGAAGTAGATTTTAAGAATGTCGTTGTTAGCTTCCTGACGCAGGCTATAACGGTCGATGTCTTCAGGAGAGCTGATACCTAAGCTTTTCAGGTTGTCGTACATAGCGTTTATATTCCATCTAAGAGTGGGTGAGCGCGCAGGACTATCATCATCATTCGGGATGCAGCAGAAACGCGGCAACCGGAACGCTTACGGCATACTTAATCAACTGTAGACACAAAAACCGGGATGAACAGTGCGCGACCGGAGTTAACTTGGCGCGGATTATGAACTGTTTGAAAAATAAACGCACGTGTTAATTCGCGGCGCGAAACAGGTAATTCAGGCGGGAGTGTAAACAAATAATTACGGGCCTGTAGCCAGGCCCGTCGGGAAGATTTACAGGCAGGAAAAGCTTAGTCGATGCTGCGCAGCAATTCGTTAATACCTGTTTTGCTAAGGGTTTTAGCGTCAACTTTCTTCACGATCACCGCGCAATACAGGCTGTAGCTACCGTCTTTTGATGGCAGGTTGCCTGAAACCACTACCGAACCCGCCGGTACGCGACCGTAATGCACTTCGCCGGTTTCGCGGTCAAAGATTTTGGTGCTCTGGCCGATGTAAACGCCCATTGAGATCACTGAACCTTCTTCAACAATCACGCCTTCAACGATTTCTGAGCGCGCGCCGATGAAGCAGTTATCTTCGATGATGGTTGGATTGGCCTGCAGCGGCTCCAGCACGCCACCGATGCCCACGCCGCCTGACAGGTGTACGTTTTTGCCGATCTGCGCGCAAGAACCTACGGTCGCCCAGGTATCAACCATGGTGCCTTCATCAACGTAAGCGCCGATGTTGACGTAAGAAGGCATCAGCACGGTGTTACGTGCGATGAATGCGCCCTGACGCACAGCAGCCGGTGGCACTACGCGGAAACCGGCGTTTTTGAAACGTGCTTCATCCCAGCCCGCAAACTTCATTGGCACTTTGTCGTAGAAGCGGGTTTCAGAACCTTCCATGACCTGGTTGTCGTTGATGCGGAATGACAACAGCACCGCTTTCTTCAGCCACTGATGCGTTACCCACTCACCGTTGATCTTTTCAGACACGCGCAGTTCACCGCTATCCAGCAGGCCGATAACCTGGGTGATAGCATCGCGGGTCGCGCTGTCTACGCCAGATGGCGTGATGTCGGCGCGGCGCTCAAAGGCAGATTCGATAACGCTCTGTAACTGTTGCATATTTATTTCCTGATTCTGTCATAACGGATGTCCGTAAATTCGGACATGATTAATATGTCTACCCTAAATCATTCAAGCTGCAGGAAGGCGGCGACGCAGCGAGAGCCTGGGAGCATACATCAGTATGTGACCAGGTCGAGCGAGGAAAGCCAACGCCCTTGCGGTTTGAATGATGACGGGTAGATCACAGTTTATCGTTTGGATTAAGGGCCTCTGTCAACCTCTGTTGCAACACATTGCGCATTTCCACTCCAAGCGCACGCCGCTCACTATCGGCGAGGATGAAAAGATCTTCCACCCGTTCACCAATCGTACTGATGCGTGCGCCATGCAGCGACACGCCCAAATCGGCAAACACTTCACCCACGCGCGCCAGCAAGCCGGGCTGATCGAGCGCGACCAATTCCAGATAGCTGCGGCGGTCGGTGTGCGTCGGCAGGAAATTGACTTCGGTATCGACACTGAAATGCTTGAGGCGCGCGGACTGACGGCGCGTGCGCGGCGGCACCCATTCGTTTTGCGTGATGGCTTGTTCCAGCGCCTGAATGATCAGCGGATGGCGATCGGCGGCCAGCGGGCTGCCATCTGGCTCCAGCACAATAAAGGTGTCCATTGCCATGCCATCGCGGCTGGTAAAGATCTGCGCATCATGCACGCTGAGATTGCGGCGATCCAACTCGCCGGCCACCGCGGCAAACAGGTGCGGACGATCCGGGCTCCAGATAAAGATCTCGGTACCGCCGCGTGTGGCCTGCGGGCTGACCAGCACCAGCGGTTTGTTGAGATCGTGGTGAATCAAATGACGCGCATGCCAGGCGAGCTGATTCGGCGTGTGGCGCAGGAAATAGTCGGCGCGGCAACGGCTCCAGATATGGTGCAAACGCTCTTCGTCGAGGTTTTCCATGCGCAGCAGCGCCAGTGCTTGCAAGCGATGATGACGTACGCGTTCGCGCAGATCCGGGCTGTTTTCCATGCCGCGGCGCAGCTGTTTTTCGGTGGCGAAGAACAGCTCGCGTAACAGGCTCTGCTTCCAGCTGTTCCACAAGCTCTCATTGGTGGCGCAGATATCGGAAACCGTCAGACACGCCAGATAGCGCAGACGGTTTTCGTTCTGCATCACTTCGGCGAACTGCTGAATGACAGTCGGATCCTGAATGTCGCGGCGCTGCGCGGTCACTGACATCAATAAATGATGGCGAACCAGCCAGGCAACCAGCTGGGTTTCGCGGGAATTGAGGCCGTGTAGTTCGGCGAAGTCGAGCGCATCCTGCGCGCCGAGAATTGAGTGATCGCCGTTGCGGCCTTTGGCGATATCGTGCAGCAGCGCGGCCATCAGCAAAAGTTCCGGTTGCGGCAGGCGCGGCCAGAGTTCAACGCACAGCGGATGCATCGGGCGCGTGGCTTCGTCGGCAAAACTTTCCAGCTTTTGCAGCACGCGAATGGTGTGCTCATCCACCGTGTAAGCGTGGAACAGATCGAACTGCATCTGGCCGACGATGTTGCCCCACAGCGGCGTATACGCCCACAACACGCTGTGACGATGCATCGGCACCAGCGCGCGCTTTACCGCACCCGGATGGCGCAGAATCGCCATAAAGGTTTCACGCGCTTCAGGAATCTGGCACAGCGGCTGTTTAAGATGGCGACGCGCATAGCGCAGCTGCCGCAGCGTGGTGGAGTAGATGCCTTTGATGTTTTCGTTACGCACCATCACGTAGAACATCCGCAGGATGGCTTGCGGCTCACGCTCAAACAGCGTGAGATCGCGCAGGTCGATCAGGTCACCGCGAATCTGGAAATCGTCATCAATGTTGCGCGGCTTTTCGGTGGTCGACAGCGCCAGAATCGCTTCATCGAACAGCTGCAGCAGCATCTGATTGAGTTCGCCGATGCGGCGCGTGACGCGGTAGAAGTCCTTCATCATGCGCTCAACCGGCTCGTTGACTTCGCCCAGATAGTTGAGGCGCTGAGCGACGGTCAGCTGGCGATCGAACAGCAGGCGGTTGTCATAACGTGTCAGCGTTAAGTGCAGCGCAAAACGAATGCGCCACAAAAATTCCTGACACTCATTGATTTCATTGCGTTCCGCTTCGGTAATAAAGCCGAATCCGACCATTTCATCCATGGTGGTGGCGCCAAAGTGACGGCGCGCCACCCATTGCAGCGTGTGAATGTCGCGCAGGCCGCCGGGGCTGCTTTTGATATCCGGTTCGAGGTTATAACTGGTGCCGTGATAACGCTGGTGGCGCTCCTGCTGCTCTTCAATTTTGGCGGCGAAGAAGCGTGACGACGGCCAGAAGCCATCGCTGAAGATGTTCTTTTGCAGTTCAAGAAACAGCGCTACATCGCCAGTGAGCATGCGCGATTCGATCAGGTTGGTGGCGACCGTAAGATCGGATAAGCCTTCCAGCAGGCACTCTTCCAGCGTACGTACGCTGTGACCGACTTCCAGCTTCAAATCCCACATCAGCGTTAGCAGCTCGCTGGTGCGCTGCGCGGCCGCGTCATCCAGCGGCTGGCGGCTGAGGATCAGCACATCAATATCGGAGAGCGGATGCAGTTCGCCGCGACCATAGCCGCCAACGGCAACCAGCGCGATCTCCTTCATCTGGTCGAAACCAAAGAAGCGCCACAGGCGACGCAATAAGCGGTCGATAAACAGCGTGCGCGCATCAATCAGGGATTCGATATCGGTGCCCGCATCAAATGCGGTGCCCAGATGCTGCTGGAACTGCTCGAGATACTGTTTGAGCTTGTCGCGCGTCAGGGCGTCATCGGGCCAGCTGGCGGGGGAATCGGTCAGGCCTTTGTGTACTGCTTCGGTCACGCTACCACTCATCAACATGCCTCTTCATTACGCACATAAAAAAGGCCAGCTATAAGCCGGCCTGGTACTGTCAGCGAGATGATTACGCGACGTTTTCGAGCACCGCTGGAATGGTGTCGTCTTCACGCAGCGTCAGAATCTCACAGCCGTTTTCTGTCACCACAATAGTATGCTCATACTGTGCGGACAAGCTGCGATCTTTGGTTTTCACTGTCCAGCCATCCTTCATGGTGCGGATGCGGTAATCACCGGCATTGACCATCGGTTCGATGGTGAAGGTCATGCCCGCTTGCAACACCACGCCGCTGTCATCCGCGTCGTAATGCAGGACCTGCGGCTCTTCATGGAAACCTTTGCCGATGCCGTGACCGCAATATTCGCGCACCACGGAGAAATCTTGCGCTTCTACATACTGCTGAATCGCGCGGCCCAGCTCACGCAGACGAATACCTGGTTTCACCAAACGCAACGCGATATAGAGACTTTCCTGGGTAACGCGACACAGGCGCTCGCCCTGAATGGTCGCTTTACCGACGATGAACATTTTTGAGGTATCGCCGTGATACTCATCTTTGATCACCGTGACATCGACGTTCACCACGTCGCCATCTTTCAGCACGCGATCGTCGCTCGGAATACCGTGACATACGACTTCATTCACCGAAATACACACTGATTTCGGGAAGCCGTGATAGCCGAGGCAGGCAGAAATCGCCTGCTGCTTCTGCGTGATGTGTTCGTGGCAGAGACGATCCAGTTCACCGGTGGTGACGCCAGGCACCACGTGCGGTGCAATCATCTCCAGCACTTCAGCGGCAAGACGGCCCGCCACGCGCATTTTTTCGATTTCTTCAGGGGTTTTAATTGAAATAGCCATTAAATTAATCCGCAATCGTCGAAATTTTCGACAATAATGAGTTCTGTGGCAGTCATGTTAGCAGCCAGCAAAAGGGCTGCCAAATGGCGATTGTCTGCGCCTGCGGCGCTCAACTACTATTGGCGTATTCCTGCGCATTGTGGTATAAAGCGCGCCGACGATTCTCTGTCACCGACGTTTGGCTGGCAGGAAACGCATAAAACTCATTATGTGTACTAAAACACACATGTATCGACACATACGCCGGGGTGCCTTGAAAGAGGTCGGTCGTATGGGATACATGGAGGCCCAACCCCAAATCAAACTTTAGAGGTAATCATGGCAACTGTTTCAATGCGCGACATGCTCAAGGCTGGTGTTCACTTTGGTCACCAGACCCGTTACT
>NZ_DALYOQ010000021.1:0-19277 GCF_031974595.1 Pantoea sp. CTOTU46764
TATGCGTTCCGGCATGATTAAGTCTTAACTGACGAGCATTACGCCATAAATGGCGCCCCTACGTGTGATTTTTTTAAGAACGCCGCACGGTGTTTTTTTCTAACTGTTTCGAGTGGATGCAAGGCGGCAAGCGAGGACATCCCTGGGAGCATACATAAGTATGTGACCAGGGTGGACGAGCGCAGCCAACGCAGCAGCCGCTCGAAACAGGACGAAAAAAGGCCCGCGGATTAACGCGGGCAACTAATACTGGAAGCAATGTGAGCAATGTCGTGCTCTTCTTCGGTAGAGCCACCGTCGAAGCGCAGAAGAATAATAATCATTCTTATTATCATCTGTAAACCCCTAATTGAGAATTTTTCTCATTTCCACACAGAGATTGTGATTATCCCATCGCCATCTTGGCGAAAAACACAGCAGAAGCGTCGCGAATTTGGGGAGTACGTGACGTTTAAGATACACTCACGCTATTGCCTCAGAATCGTTGAGTTCTATGCCAAAATTATTCCCCTCTCTGCTGCTTGGTCTCAGCATGATGAGCGCGTCAGCGTGGGCCGCGCCAACGGACAACATCCGCAACAGCGGCTTTGTCTATTGCGTTAACGGCACGGTTAATACCTTCAACCCACAAATGGTCAGCAGCGGCTTAGTCGTTGATACGCTGGCGGCGCAGCTGTATGACCGGCTGCTGGACGTGGATCCTTATACTTATCGGTTAATCCCCGACCTCGCTCAGAGCTGGGAGGTGCGGGATAACGGCGCAACCTACCGTTTCCACCTGCGCAAAGATGTCGCCTTCCAGCACACCAACTGGTTTAAACCGACGCGTAAAATGAACGCCGACGATGTGGTGTTCAGCTTTGCGCGCATGTTTGATCGCAAGCATCCGTGGCACAACGTCAACGGCGGCAGCTATCCCTATTTTGATAGCCTGCAGTTTGCCGATTCCGTGCAGAGCGTGAAAAAGCTCGATAGTGATACGGTTGAAATCCGCCTCAACAGCCCGGACGCCTCATTCCTGTGGCACATCGCGACGCATTACGCGCCGATTCTTTCGCAGGAGTACGCCAATAATCTCAGCGCCAAAGGCCAGCAGGAACAGCTGGATCGCGAACCGGTCGGCACCGGCCCGTTCCAGCTGAGCGAATACCGCACCGGACAATATCTGCGCCTGGCGCGCAATCCACAGTACTGGAAAGGCGTGCCGCGTTTGCAGCAGGTGGTGATTGATTTGGGCGTCGGCGGCACCGGACGTTTGTCCAAACTGCTCACCGGCGAATGCGATGTACTGGCCTATCCCGCCGCCAGCCAGCTGAGCATATTGCGCGACGATCCGCGTCTGCGCATGACGCTGCGCCCCGGCATGAACATCGCCTATCTGGCGTTTAACACACGCAAGCCGCCGCTCGATCGCCCGGAAGTGCGCCACGCGCTGGCGCTGGCGATCAATAACGAACGCCTGATGGAGTCGATCTATTACGGCACCGCCGAAACTGCCGCCTCGATTCTGCCGCGTGCATCCTGGGCTTATGACAACGATGCGCGCGTCACCGAATACAATCCGGCCAGAGCGCGTGAAGAGTTGAAAGCGCTGGGGCTGGAAGATCTGCATTTACGTTTAGTGGTGCCCTCTTCCTCGCAGTCGTGGAATCCCAGCCCGCTGAAAACCGCCGAGCTGTTGCAGGCGGATTTGGCGCAGATTGGCGTGCGCGTCACCATCGCGCCGGTGGAAGGCCGCTTCCAGGAAGCGCAGTTAATGGAGATGAATCACGATCTCACGCTTACCGGCTGGGCAACTGACAGTAACGATCCCGACAGTTTCTTCCGTCCGCTGTTAAGCTGCGCGGCGATCCGTTCGCAGACCAATTATGCACACTGGTGCTCGCCCGCCTTTGATGAGGCGTTGCAGCACGCGCTGCTGTCCCAGCAGCTGTCGGCACGCATTGATAGCTACGACAAAGCGCAGCAAATTTTGGCGCAAGAGCTGCCGGTGTTGCCGCTGGCCTCATCGCTGCGTTTGCAGGCCTATCGGCATGACATCAAAGGTCTGGTGTTGAGCCCGTTTGGTAACGCCTCGTTCGCCGGCGTTTACCGCGATGAGAGCAGCGAGGAATAAGCATGATTATCTATATTCTGCGTCGCGTGGTGCTGCTGCTGATCACCCTGTTTTTGCTGTCGCTGGTGAGCTTCAGCCTGAGCTACTTCACGCCAAACGCCCCGCTTGAAGGCGCGTCGCTGTTTGATGCGTGGTGGTTCTGGTTTAAGGGCTTGCTGCAGTTTGATTTTGGCGTCTCCAGCACCAACGGCCAGCCGATTGATCTTCAGCTGCGCGAAGTGTTCCCTGCCACGCTGGAGCTGTGCGTGATGGCATTTATTCTGGCGCTGCTGGTGGGCATCCCGCTGGGAATCTGCGCCGGCGTGATGCGCAAAAAATGGCAGGATAAAGCCATCAGCGCGCTGGCGCTGCTCGGCTTCTCAATGCCGGTATTCTGGCTGGCGCTGCTGTTTACGCTGTTCTTCTCATTAACGCTCGGCTGGTTGCCGGTTTCCGGGCGTTTCGACCTGCTCTATCCGGTGCAAAACATTACCGGCTTTGCGCTGATTGATGCCTGGCTAAGCCCATCGTCGTGGCGGCATGAAATGCTGATCAGTGCCTTGACGCACATGATTCTGCCGGTGGTGGTGTTGGCGGTTGCGCCCGCCACCGAGATGATCCGCTTACTGCGCAGCAGCACCAGCGATGTGATGGACAAGAACTACGTTAAAGCCGCCGCCACGCGCGGGCTATCACGCTTCACGGTGATCCGTCGCCACGTGTTACATAACGCGCTGCCGCCGGTGATTCCGCGCCTTGGCCTGCAATTTTCCACCATGCTGACGTTGGCGATGATTACCGAAGTGGTGTTCAACTGGCCGGGAATCGGCCGCTGGCTGATTAATGCCATTCGCCAGCAGGATTACGCGGCGATTTCCGCTGGCGTGATGGTGGTTGGCGGACTGGTGATTCTGGTCAGCGTGTTATCCGATATTCTGGGCGCGGCACTTAACCCGCTGAAACATAAGGAATGGTATGCCCTTAGATAATGTCTACGACGAGAAGCGGCTGCCTAGCACGCTGCGTCGCAGCTGGCAGCGCTTGTACCGTGATACCAGCGGCATGGTCGGTTTGTACGGCTTTGGCCTGCTACTGTTCCTGTGCCTGTTTGGCGGCCTGCTGGCGCCGTATGGCATCGATCAGCAATTCCTCGGTTATCAGCTGCTGCCACCGTCGTGGTCGCGCTATGGCGATGTCTCTTTCTTCCTTGGCACCGACGATTTAGGTCGCGATGTGCTGAGCCGCATGCTGAGCGGCGTAGCGCCAACCGTCGGCTCGGCGATTCTGGTGACAGTGCTGGCGGCGATTTGCGCGCTGGTGCTGGGCGTGTTTGCCGGTATCACGCACGGCGTGCGCTCAGCGGTGATGAATCACGTGCTGGATACCTTGCTGTCGATTCCCTCGCTGCTGCTGGCGATTATCGTGGTGGCGTTTCTCGGCCCGCGCCTCGAACACGCGATGCTGGCGGTGTTTCTCGCACTGATCCCACGTCTGGTGCGCGAGATCTATACTGCGGTGCATGATGAGATGGAAAAAGAGTATGTGGTGGCGCTGCGTCTCGATGGCGCGCGCAACCTGAATATCTTGTGGAATGCGGTGCTGCCCAACGTGCTGCCGCTGCTGGTGAGCGAATTTACCCGCTCGCTGTCGATGGCGATTCTCGACATCGCGGCACTCGGTTTTCTCGATCTTGGCGCGCAGCTGCCGTCACCCGAATGGGGGGCGATGCTCGGTGACGCGTTGGAGCTGATCTACGTTGCGCCCTGGACGGTAATGCTGCCGGGCGTGGCGCTGATGGTCAGCGTATTGATCGTTAACCTGCTGGGCGACGGCATTCGTCGCGCAGTAGAAGCGGGAGTTGAATAATGCCGCTACTGGATATCCGTAACCTGACCATTGAATTTATGACCGCTGACGGTCCGGTCAAAGCGGTCGATCGCATCAACCTGACGCTGACCGAAGGTGAAATTCGTGGTTTAGTGGGTGAATCAGGTTCTGGCAAAAGCCTGATCGCTAAAGCGATTTGCGGCGTCACCAAAGATAACTGGCGCGTCACCGCCGATCGCATGGTGTTTGATGATATCGACCTGCTGCGCTTGTCACCGCGTGAACGCCGTCGGATTGTTGGTCATAACGTGTCGATGATTTTCCAGGAGCCGCAATCCTGTCTTGATCCGTCGGAAAGTATCGGCCGCCAATTGATGCAGGCGATTCCGCGCTGGACGCATAAAGGTCGCTGGTTTAAACGCCTGTGGTTCTGGCGCAAAGTGCGCGCCATTGAGCTGCTGCACCGCGTCGGTATCAAAGATCATAAAGACATCATGCGCAGTTTCCCGTACGAACTCACCGACGGCGAATGCCAGAAAGTGATGATCGCCATCGCGCTGGCCAATCAGCCGCGTTTGCTGATTGCCGATGAACCGACCAATGCGATGGAGCCGACCACGCAGGCGCAGATTTTCCGCCTGCTGAGCCGCCTTAACCAGAATAACAACACCACCATTTTGCTGATCAGCCACGATCTGCGCACCATGAGCCACTGGGCCGACCGCATCAATGTGATGTATTGCGGTCAGACGGTGGAGAGCGCGCAAAGCGAAGAGTTGATGGAGTCACCGCATCATCCTTACACGCAGGCGTTGATCCGCGCGATGCCCGATTTCGGTAGCGCGCTGCCGCACAAAAGCCGCCTGAACACGCTGTCTGGCGCGATTCCGTCGCTGGAACATTTGCCAATTGGCTGTCGTTTGGGGCCGCGCTGCCCGTATGCGCAGCGTAAGTGCATCGAAACGCCGCGCCTGACCGGCAATAAAGCGCATCTGTTTGCCTGCCACTTCCCGCTGAATATGGAGAGCCAGTAAACATGGAAACGCTGCTGGAAGTGCGCAACCTGAGTAAAACCTACCGCTATCGCACCGGCCTGTTCCGTCGTCAGCACGTTGAGGCGGTGAAAGGCGTCAGTTTTACCCTGCGTGAGAAACAGACGCTGGCGGTGATTGGTGAAAACGGTTCGGGGAAATCGACGCTGGCGAAAATGCTCAGCGGCATGGTCGAGCCGAGCGAAGGCGAAATGCTGATTGACGATCACCCGCTGGAGTACGGCGATTACGGTTATCGTAGCCAGCGCATTCGCATGATTTTTCAGGATCCTTCCACCTCGCTCAATCCGCGTCAGCGCATCAGCCAGATTCTCGATTTCCCACTGCGCCTGAATACCGAGCTGGATGATGAGGCGCGCGAAAAACGCATTATTGCCACGCTGCGTCAGGTCGGTTTGCTGCGCGATCACGCCGGTTACTATCCGCATATGCTGGCGCCCGGCCAAAAGCAGCGTCTGGCGCTGGCGCGTGCGCTGATTCTGCAGCCAAAGGTGATCGTCGCCGATGAAGCCCTCGCCTCGCTGGATATGACCATGCGTTCGCAGCTGGTGAACCTGATGCTGGAACTGCAGGAGAAACACGGCATCGCTTATATTTATGTGACGCAGCATCTCGGCATGATGAAGCACATCAGCGATCAGGTGCTGGTGATGCATCAGGGTGAAGTGGTGGAGCGCGGCGGTACCGCCGATGTCCTGGCCTCGCCGCTGCACGATCTCACCAAACGCCTGATCACCAGCCACTTTGGTGAAGCCTTAACCGCCGAAGCCTGGCGCCGCGAGCGTTAAGGCGCGGAAAACGCGGTGCGATTTACCGCATTTATACAGACGTGCTAGACTTCGCACGAGATTAACGTCGGTCGCCTACTTTTCAACCATCGCGACCGCCAACAACAATGACCAAAAGGATTACAGCTATGGGTTTTCTTTCCGGTAAGCGCATTCTGATTACTGGCGTTGCCAGTAAACTCTCAATCGCCTACGGTATTGCGCAGGCGATGCACAAACAGGGCGCAGAACTGGCTTTCACCTACCAGAACGACAAACTGAAAAGTCGTGTGGAAGAGTTTGCTAAAGATCTGGGTTCAGACATTGTTCTGCCATGCGATGTGGCTGAAGACGAGAGCATCACTGCGCTGTTCACCGAACTGGCAAAAACCTGGCCGAAATTTGACGGTTTCGTTCACTCCATCGGTTTCGCACCTGGCGATCAGCTGGATGGCGACTACGTGAATGCCGTTACCCGTGAAGGCTTCAAAATCGCTCACGACATCAGCGCGTACAGCTTTGTGGCGATGGCGAAAGAGTGCCGTGCGATGCTGAACCCGAATTCTGCCCTGCTGACCTTGTCTTACCTGGGTGCAGAGCGCGCTATCCCGAACTACAACGTGATGGGGCTGGCGAAAGCGTCACTGGAAGCTAACGTGCGCTACATGGCGAACGCGATGGGTCCAGAAGGCACGCGTGTTAACGCCGTTTCTGCCGGTCCAATCCGTACGCTGGCTGCATCAGGCATCAAAGATTTCCGCAAGATGCTGGCACACTGCGAAGCGGTTACCCCGATTCGTCGTACCGTTACCATCGAAGACGTGGGTAACTCAGCGGCATTCCTGTGCTCCGATCTGGCGGGTGGTATCACCGGTGAAGTGGTACACGTTGATGGCGGCTTCAGCATTGCCGCAATGAACGAGCTGGAACTGAAATAAGATTTCCCCAGGGTCGCCATTCATGGCGACCTCTCTTTCAAAAAATCCCCCCTTATACTCGTAAGCTATTAATTATTCCCCATCATTCTTTTGCCGTGGACAGCCGTTCAGCGACGATAAGCTAGCCCTTTGTTGCATGCCTGCTTTTCAGATTCGCACGCTGTGCAGCAAGTCCGTTTTTAGCGCAAGGAATGACCATGGAACAACGCCGTTCTCCCGGCCATGACCACTGGTTTTATGAAAGCCAGACTCGCCCGAATAGCACCGCCACTGCGCCGCTGGTGCCCGAAGCCGCCTATATCGACGATCGTTTCTTACTCGGTTTGCAACAGGAAGCGACCGCGTTACAGCCGCTGTTGTCGCGTTTTCAGCCTGCGTTATTGGCCGCGCGCGATCTCAGCCAGATTATGTTTCCCGATACGCTTGCCACCAGTTTGACCCACACCTTAACGCTGTACGATCGTCTCAGCACCGCGCTAACGGTGGCGCAGGTCGCCGGCGTGCAGCGCCTGTGCAATCACTACTCAGCCCGGCTCAATCCGTTGCCGGGTCCGGACTCATCACGTGAAAGTAATAATCGCCTGACGCAAATCACCCAATATGCGCGTCAGCTGGCGATGCAGCCGGAACTGATCACCGCCCACAGCATCAGCGCCCTGGACGCGGTGGGCTTAACCGAGCCCGATATCGTCACGCTGAATCAACTGGTGGGATATGTCAGCTATCAGTCACGCGTGGTGGCATCGCTGCAGGCGATGATGGGCTTGCCGGTGCGCTGGATTCCGGGCGTTTCACCGCCGCCGGATGCCAGCGCAGATCTGTTTACCCGCAATGACGGCTGGCAGCACGCGCTGAAACCGGTTGAACTGCGCTACGCCAGCGCCGATCAGCTGGCGGCGGTGACTTTCTGCCAGGGCATTGACGGGTTGGATGATGCCATTTGGCTGCTGGTACACGATGCGCAAGCGCTGTATGGCTTCGCCACGCTAAAACAGCGGCTGAGTGAACATTTTGCCGAGGATGAAGCGCTGGCGCAGGCGGTCAGCGCGCGGGTGCTGGGTTGTCGACGTCAGTTTGATCGTGTTTCTGATGAGTGGCGTGCCGCGCTGGAGCAGGATGTCGAAAGCGCTGGCGCGGCATCGCCGGTGATTTCACTCAGCGCCCAGCTCACTCGCCTGCCCGACCGCTTCAGCGCTGCGCATTTGCAGCCGTTGCTTAACGCGGGCTGGGGCACGGAACGTATCTTCACCTTGTTACAAGCGGTAGCCTTTGCCAACTGGCAGGACCGCGTGCTAATGGCGCTTGGCGAAACCCGTTAATCGGGCAGATGCCGCCGCGCTTCATCAAAGAAATGCTGAGCCAGCGGCGATGCTCTGCCCGGCTCGGCAATCACTAACGCCGCCTGCCTGCCCATCGGCGCAATTTCAATCGGCCGCCGCGCCAGATTCTGCATCAGCTCCGGCAACAGATGTCCGCACGGCGACACCATCACGCCGAGTCCAACCTGCGCACTCTGCAGCAGTTGCATGATCGACGCGCTCTCAACGATGACGCGCGGTATCAAGCCGGTTTCACGCAGTTGCCCATCAAGATAACGACGAAAATAGCGCGTCGGTTCCGCCAGACACAGTGGCTGGCTGGCAAGCGTGGTGAGTGAGATGCTCTTTTGCTCCAGCAGCGCCGGAAAATGCGCCGGATTGAACAGCGCTTCGACGCCCGGATCTTTTAATAGCGCAGTCTGGAAATGCAGCTCGCGCAGCGACGTCAGTTCAAAGAAGCCGATGCCGCCATCGACGGTGTGACTGTTGAGCGCTTCCAGTAGCTGATCGGCGCTCATTGCAGCAACGCGATAGTCGAGCTGCGGATAACGCGCTTCCACCGCTTTCAATAACGCTGGCAGCGCCACGCTGCACTGCGGCATGACGCCAAGCCGCAAGGTGCCGTTGACGCCATGTTTGAGCGACTCCACTTCCAGCTTCAATCCCTGATATACCGAGACAATTTCCCGCGCCCAGGTCAGCACGCGCTCGCCTTCTGGCGTAAAACCATCGAAATTGTTACTGCGGTTGATCAGCGACAGCCCTAATTCGCGCTCAAGGTTTTTCAGACGCATCGATAGCGTCGGCTGGCTGACAAAGCTGACTTCTGCCGCACGGCCAAAATGGCGTTCGCGCTCAAGATTAGTCAGGTAGATTAATTGTTTGATGTCCATGGAAAGCAGAATTGGCTGGAAAACGGCAGTGTATCATGGCGGTTGCCGCTGCGCTGAATCCACGCGCAGCGGCCATTGCGTTACGCCACGCCCAAGGCACTTTTTACGTCGTTAGCGATCTTTTCGACCTGCGGGCCGTAAATCACCTGCACATCGTGTTCGCTGACGCGATTAATGCCGTTCGCGCCGGTGGTTAGTAACGTTTGATCAACCACTTCATTCATCTGTTTAACCCGCACGCGCAGCCGCGTGAAGCAGCAATCGACGTCCTCTATATTGGCTTCGCCACCCAGCCCGCTGATGATCACTTTGGTGCGCTCATCCGCCGCAACTTGTTCCGGTTTGTGCTCCTCATCGGATTCGCGACCCGGCGTTTCTACCCGCATTCGCGTAATGACAAAGCGGAAACCGTAGTAGTAAACCGGCACATAAATCACCCCGAGGACAATCGTCCACCACCAGTGCGTTTTACTGCCGCCGAGAATGCCGAACACCACCAGATCGATTGCGCCGCCCTGCACGTTGCCAATCATCAAATGCAGCATCGACATCAACATAAATGACAGGCCGGTTAACAGCGCATGCAGGATATACAGCACCGGAGAAACGAAGATGAAACAGAACTCCAGCGGTTCGGTGATGCCGGTGGTAAAGGAGGTCAGCGCACCAGCCAGCACCAGCGCTTTGACGCGCTGCTTATGTTCGGGACGCGCGGTGTGATAGATCGCCAGCGCGGCGGCAGGTAAGCCAAACATCATGACCGGAATTTTGCCCTGCGCGAGGAACTGGGTGGCGCCGCGCACCGTATCGTTCGGGATGGCGCCGGGATGCGTCAGTGAGGTGTTGAAGATGTTGAGCGCGCCGACAATACTTTGCCCATCCACCGTTGCCATGCCGCCAATCGGCGTGAAGCGCACGGTTTCGTTGAGAATGTGATGTAAACCGGTGGGAATCAATAAGCGTTCGCTGGTGCCGAGCAGAAAGGCGCCGTATTGCCCGCTTTTACCAATCATCAGGCCAACCCACGCGATGCCTGCGCCGATGGTCGGCCAAATCAACGCCAGCAGCACGCCCACCAGCGGCAGCACCACCACGGTAACGATCGGCACAAAGCGACGTCCGCCAAAGAAACTGATCGCTGTGGGCAGTTGCTGGGTGTAGAAGCGGTTATGCAGCACCACGGTAATCAATCCGGCAATCACGCCGCCCAGCACGCTCATGTTGTAGGTAAAGATGCCGAGCATGTCGATGTATTCGGCGGACGTCATCATTGCTGCAGTTTGGTCCATGCCCGCTTTCTGTAGCGCTTCTGGCGTGGTGGTCGCGGCCGTCAATCCTTTCGAGGCCAGCGTGGAGCTGATACCGACGTTCATGGCGATATAGCCAATCACAGCGGCAAAGGCGGCGGTGGGTTTCTCCGCTTTCGCCAGCCCGATGGCGCTGGCCACCGCAAAGAACAGCGGCAGATTGGCGAACAGCGCGCCCGCCACTTTGCGAATAAATCCGATGATCAGTTGTGGCACTTGTAGGTTGGCGAAGGCATCGCCGGTAATCGCCGGGTTTTGCATTGCGGCGGCCAGGCCAAGAAAGATCCCTGCGGCAGCAATCACCGAGATGGGCATCATTAAGGCTTTACCGAAGGCGTGAATTTGGCTTGCCAGATTCTTCATGCGCGTGCCCTTTTCAGAAAGGAAAGAGCAATTATTAGTCAGTTATCCCAGCAGCACGTAACCGCCGCCCTTTATCAGCCTGGAAAGTTTGACTTAGGTCACGATTTGCGCTCGATTCGCGATAAACGCCGCCTATCGCACCATTAAACCAATCAATTAGACAACTTTTAAGGAGAGTCGCACACTTCCCGCTAACAGAAGACATATTCTGATAACAACTCATAAACAAATAAGCCTGCAACTATGAAATTTAAACGTAAGATTCAACCCTATCGCGCTGCTGCGGGCGGCTGGGGTTCCCTGGAAGCCACCACCCGTTTCGTCCTTGATAGTAAAGCTGCCCTGAAAAACATGCGTAACCTGATGCGCATGAACAAAGCGCGCGGTTTCGACTGCCCTGGTTGCGCATGGGGCGATGACAACAAAAGCACCTTTAGCTTCTGTGAAAACGGGGCGAAAGCGGTGACGTGGGAAGCCACGCGTCGTGTGGTTGAGCCGGAATTTTTTGCCCAGCACAGCGTCAGCACCCTTTATCAGCAGAGCGATTACTTCCTTGAGTATCAGGGACGCTTAACCCATCCAATGCGCTACAACAGCGCCACCGACCACTACGAACCAATCAGCTGGGACGATGCGCTCGCCTTGATTGCTCGCCACCTGCAGGCGATGGATCATCCAAATCAAATGGAGCTTTACACCTCCGGGCGCGCCAGCAACGAAGCCTCCTGGCTTTATCAGCTGTTTGGCCGCGTGATGGGCACCAACAACTTCCCTGACTGCTCCAACATGTGCCATGAAGCCAGCGGTACCGGCTTGAAGCGCAGCATCGGCGTCGGTAAAGGCACCATTCGTCTGGACGATTTTGATCATGCCGACGCGATTTTCGTGCTGGGTCAGAATCCGGGCACCAACCATCCGCGCATGCTGCACAGCCTGCGTCACGCCGCCGATCACGGTGCGAAGATCGTCACCTTTAACACATTACGCGAACGCGGCCTTGAGCGCTTTGCCGATCCGCAAAAGCCGTTAGAAGTGGTCACATCGATGGCGGGCACCATTAGTTCTGCCTATTACCAGCCTAATCTGGGCGGCGATATGGCGGCGGTGCGCGGCATGGTAAAAGCCCTGCTCGAGCTACAGCGTGCACGTTTGGCGGCCGGTGAGAAAGGCATTTTCGATCAGGCGTTTATTGATGCGAATACGCATGGTGTAGAAGACTATCTTGCTGCAGTGGATAACACCCGCTGGGACGATATCGTGCGCCAATCCGGTTTGAGCGAAGTGCAGATCCGTGAAGCGGCGGCGATTTATCAAAGTGCTGAACGCGTGATTGTTACCTGGGCGATGGGCATCACGCAGCATAAACATTCGGTGGATACCGTCCGCGAGATCACCAACCTGCAGCTGCTGTTTGGTCAGTTGGGCAAGAAAGGCGCAGGCCTGTGTCCGGTACGCGGCCACAGTAATGTGCAGGGCAACCGCACCATGGGCATCGATGAGAAACCGGGCAAACCGTTCCTCGATGCCCTCGGCGCGCACTTTGATTTTGAGCCGCCGCGCGAGCACGGTCACAACACCGTGGAAGCGCTGAACGCGATGCTGCGTGACGAAGTGAAAGTGCTGATTGCGCTGGGCGGCAACCTAGCGGCGGCCGCACCGGATTCACCGGTCACCGAAGAAGCGCTGCAGCATTGCGGTTTGACCGTGTACATCAGCACTAAACTCAATCGCAGCCATTTGGTGCCGGGCCACGAAGGACTGATTCTGCCGACGTTGGGCCGTACCGAACGCGATCGCCAGGCCAGCGGCAATCAGTACATCACCGTGGAAGACTCGTTCAGCATGGTGCACGCCTCAGAAGGTGTTGGCATTCCCTTAGCGGAAACGCAGCGTTCTGAAACCGCGATTGTCGCCGGCATCGCCCATGCGACGTTAGGCAGCGATAAAATCGACTGGCTGGCGATGGCAGGCAATTACGATCTGATTCGCGATCACATCGCCGCCACCATTCCTGGCTTTGCTGATTTCAATAACAAATGCGACATTCCGGGCGGCTTTTACCTCGGTAGCGCTGCCGCCGAGCTGCGCTTCAATACCCCAAGTAAACGTGCCGAGTTCAGCGCCGCCGCCCTGCCAACTTCGCTGTTCCCGCAGTTAGGTGATGTCGCGGTGCCGTTTACGCTGCAAACCCTGCGTTCACACGATCAGTACAACACCACGATTTACGGCCTCGATGACCGTTATCGCGGCGTGTACGGTCAGCGTGAAGTGGTGTTTATCCATCCGGATGATATGGCGTCGCTGGGCTTCGCTGAAGGCCAGCTGGTGGATATTGAAACGCTGTGGAATGACGGTTTAACCCGTCGCGTCAGCGGTTTCAAACTGGTGCCGTATAACATTCCGCGCGGTAACCTCGCGGCTTATTATCCGGAAACTAACCCGCTGGTGCCGCTCTCCAGCTTTGGCGACGGCAGCGGCACGCCGACCTCAAAATCGGTGCCGGTGAAGCTGGCATTAACCGCCGCCGTAGCCTCACAACGCATCGCCTGACCAAAGCGTTATCAGAAGGTAAAAAGCCGCGTAAAGCGGCTTTTTAGCCTGTTTTGGCCTTGCCGCGCGGACCCGATTCGCGTAAAACTGTCAGCCGCTCTTAGGCCACGAAACTATATAAATTATGTTCCAGGATAATCCGCTGCTCGCGCAGCTTAAAGAGAAGCTTCACGCGCAGACTCCGCGCGTCGAAGGTGTTGTTAAAGGTACGGAAAAAGGCTTTGGCTTCCTCGAAGTTGATGCCCAGAAAAGCTACTTCATTCCGCCACCGCAGATGAAGAAAGTGATGCACGGCGACCGTATTTCTGCCGTGATCCACACCGATAAAGACCGCGAGAGTGCCGAGCCGGAAACCCTGGTTGAGCCGTTCCTGACCCGCTTTGTCGGCCGCGTGCAGAAGAAAGACGATCGCCTGTCAATTGTGCCGGATCATCCGCTGCTGAAAGATGCGATTCAGTGCCGCGCCGAACGTGGCGTGACCCACGATTTCCAGACCGGCGATTGGGCGGTGGCAGAGATGCGTCGTCACCCGCTGAAAGGCGATCGCGGTTTTTATGCCGAATTGACCGAATTCATTGTCACTGCGGACGATCACCTCGCGCCGTGGTGGGTAACCTTGTCGCGCCACAACCTCGAACGTCAGGCTCCGGACGTCGGTTTTGGTGAGATGCTTGATGAAAATCTGCAGCGTGAAGACTTGACCGCGCTGAACTTCGTCACCATCGACAGCGCCAGCACCCAGGATATGGATGATGCGCTACACGTGGAAGAAGCCGCCGACGGCAATCTGATCCTTACCATCGCCATCGCCGATCCAACCGCTTACGTGGCGGAAGGCAGCGAGCTGGATAAACTGGCATCGAAACGCGCGTTCACCAACTATCTGCCGGGCTTTAACATCCCGATGTTGCCGCGCGAACTCTCTGACGACGTCTGTTCTCTGCGTCCGAACGAACGTCGCCCAGCGCTGGCGTGCCGCGTCACCGTATTGAAAGATGGCAGCCTGGCCGATGACGTGCATTTCTTTGCCGCGTGGATCGAGTCAAAAGCCAAACTGGTTTATGACCAGGTTTCTGATTGGCTGGAAAACAGCGGCAGCTGGCAGCCAGAGAACGACGCCATCGCCCAGCAGATTCGCCTGCTGCATCAGGTTTGCCTGGCGCGCAGCGAATGGCGTCAAACTCACGCGCTGGTGTTTAAAGATCGTCCGGACTACCGCTTTGTGTTGGGCGAGAAAGGCGAAGTGCTGGATATCATCTCCGAGCCACGCCGCATCGCTAACCGTATTGTTGAAGAGTCGATGATTTTGGCAAACGTCTGTGCCGCGAAAGTGCTGCAGGAGAAGCTGGGCTTCGGTATCTACAACCTGCACACCGGTTTCGATCTGGCCAACGCTGAGCAGGCCGCTGGCGTGCTGGCGGGTCATGGCATCACCGTGGATCCGCAGGCGATTACAACGCTGGAAGGCTTCCGCCAGCTGCGTCGTGAACTTGATGCGCAGCCAACTCAGTATCTCGACAGCCGCATTCGCCGTTTCCAGTCGTTTGCTGAAGTCGGCACCGAGCCGGGCCCGCACTTTGGTCTGGGCCTCGACGCCTACGCGACCTGGACTTCGCCGATTCGTAAGTTTGGCGACATGATCAACCATCGCTTGCTGAAAGCGATTGTGCGCGGCGAAAGCACCGCTCGTCCGCAGGATGAGCTGACAACCATCATGAGCGAACGTCGTCGCCTCAACCGCATGGCCGAGCGCGATGTCGGTGACTGGCTGTACGCACGCTTCCTTGCGCCGTTTGCTGGCACCGATCGCAAGTTCAGTGCCGAGATCATCGACGTTTCTCGCGGCGGCATGCGCGTGCGCCTGCTGGAGAATGGCGCGGTGGCCTTTATTCCTGCACCGTTCATCCACGCGGTGCGTGATGAGCTGGTATGCTCGCAGGAAAGCGGCACCGTGCAGGTGAAAGGTGAAGTTGCTTACCGTGTAACGGACATCATCGACGTGACCATCGCCGAAGTACGTATGGAAACCCGCAGCGTGGTGGCTCGTCCGGCCGCCTGAGCATGAAAACTGGCGGGATAACAGCCGTTATCCCGCATTTCTCTCCGCCCGCTTTAGCAAATGCTAAATTTGCATTCCGCTTCACATTTCTAACGCCTCTGCCTGTCGTTAACAATTCATTACATTACTTTTAACTTGTTGTATTCGATCGCCTCTTTTCCCGGTCCCTACAAGGAGTTAACTCATGAACAACGTCAAAACCAGTCTCATCTGGTTAGCGGTGGCGTTAATTGGCGCGGGCGCATTTGCCATGCTGGCCCTCAGCCGTGGCGAACACGTCAATGCGGTCTGGCTGGTGATTGCCTCCGTCGCCTGCTACAGCATTGCCTATCGCTTCTACAGCCTGTTTATCGCTAAGCGCATCTTCGAACTGGACGATCGCCGTCGCACGCCGGCGGAGCGCTTAAGTGACGGCCTTGATTATGTGCCCACCAATAAATGGGTGCTGTTCGGTCACCATTTTGCGGCGATTGCCGGTGCGGGCCCGCTGGTCGGCCCAATCCTCGCGGCGCAAATGGGCTTCCTGCCTGGCACCATCTGGATTCTGGTGGGCGTGATGTTTGCCGGTGCGGTGCAGGATTTCCTGATTCTGTTTATCTCTACGCGCCGTGACGGCCGCTCGCTCGGTGAGATGGCGCGTCAGGAACTCGGTTCATTCGCTGGCGTTGTCACCATGCTCGGCGCGCTGGGCGTGATGATCATCATCCTCTCCGCGCTGGCCTTGGTGGTGGTGAAAGCGCTGGCCAACAGTCCGTGGGGCTTGTTCACCATTGCCGCGACCATTCCGATTGCGCTGTTTATGGGCGTGTATATGCGGTTCCTGCGTCCGGGCAAAATCGCGGAGGTGTCGATCATTGGCTTCGTGCTGATGATGGCGGCGATTATCTACGGCGGCAATGTGGCGGCCGATCCCTATTGGGGGCCGCTGTTCACGCTGAAAGGCACGGAGCTGACGTGGGTGCTGGTGATCTACGGTTTTGTCGCCTCTTCGCTGCCGGTATGGCTGCTGCTGGCACCGCGCGATTATCTCTCCACCTTCCTGAAAATCGGCGTGATCATCGGTTTAGCCATCGGCATCGTGTTTGCCATGCCCGAGATGAAGATGCCTGCGGTGACCAAATTTATTGATGGCACCGGACCGGTCTTCTCCGGCGCGCTGTTCCCGTTCCTGTTTATCACTATTGCTTGTGGTGCCATTTCAGGTTTCCATGCGCTGGTGTCGAGCGGCACCACGCCGAAACTGGTGGAGCGCGAAAGTCATATCCGCTTTATCGGCTATGGCGCGATGCTGATGGAATCCTTTGTGGCGATCATGGCGCTGATTTGCGCCTCGGTGCTTGATCCGGGCGTCTACTTTGCCATGAACTCACCCGCCGCGCTGATTGGCACCACGGTGGAAAGTGCGTCGCAGGTGATTAACGGCTGGGGTTTCGTGGTGACGCCAGAGATGCTGAGCGGCATTGCGCGCGACGTCGGTGAAAGCACCATTCTTTCCCGCGCCGGTGGCGCACCGACCTTTGCGGTTGGCATGGCACACATCATTACCGACGTGTTTAACAGCCGCGCCATGATGGCATTCTGGTATCACTTCGCCATCCTGTTTGAAGCGCTGTTTATCCTCACCGCTGTGGATGCCGGTACCCGCGCCTGCCGCTTTATGGTGCAGGATTTGGTGGGCACCGTGGTGCCATCGATGGCGAATAACCGTTCATGGTTGGGCAACATGGCGGGAACCACTGTTGCGGTGGCGGGTTGGGGCTTCTTCGTTTATCAGGGCGTAGTCGATCCGCTCGGCGGCATCAATACGCTGTGGCCGCTGTTTGGTATCGGCAACCAGATGCTGGCGTCGATGGCGCTGATTCTCGGCACTGTGGTGCTGTTCAAAATGAAGAAGCAGCGTTATGCGTGGGTGACGATTGTGCCGACCGCCTGGCTGTTTATTACCTCGATGACCGCGGGCTGGCAGAAGATTTTCCACGAGAAGCCATCGATTGGTTTCCTCGCGCAGGCCAACAAGTTCCGTAAAGGCATTGATGACGGCATCGTCATCGCCCCGGCGAAAACTGTTGCTGATATGCAAACCATCGTCTTCAGCAATCAAATTAACGCGGCCCTGTGTGCCTTCTTCATGCTGGTGGCGGTGACCATGCTGGTTTCAGCCTTCTTCGTGATTCGTCGGGCGCTCAACAGCACCGTACCGACTACCCATGAATCCGAGATCTCACTGCGTAAAGAGGTGCGAAATGTCTGAGTCCATTTATCACTGGAGAAAACCCACCGGAGCGTGGCAGATTCAGCAGTGCTTACCAATCGCACCCGCTATGGCTAGGCAAAATCTTACGCGCTGGCAGCGCATCTGGCAGGGATTGCAACAAAGTTTTCGTTTAATGGTCGGCGTTCATGACTATCAAACTTATCTGAAGCATATGCGCGAACATCATCCAACTATCGCCCCCATGGATGAACGCGCTTTTCACCGTCACTGCCTCGATGCCCGCTTTCCCAGCCAGGCCGGAAAACTGGGTAAGTGCCCTTGCTAACCAGGTTCAGCCCCGCTTGTCGGGGCTTTTTCGTGCCATTCTTTAATAAAAACAAAAATATATTTGGATTGCATCTTGTGCTGGCGCAGGAGGTTGAATACTGTTGCTAAAATAATGAGATACCGCCCGCTGAGCATTCCCCCGGAGGAAGTTTCCATGACCGATGAACAAGGGCAAACATTGCTATATACCTTGTTTGGCACCACCAGCCCTCATTGGCGTTTAACTTCAGATAGTGATGCTCTGCATTTTGCCGAAGATGAGAACGCGAACACCAATATGGCGGTTCCGCTGACTCCCGCACAAGCCAGTTTATTACGTGCGATGACGGTCATTACCTCAAGTATTAACCTCACGCTGTCGCTGCATGGCGAACCCGTTCCGATGCATTTTGTCGGTCGTAAAGTCAATCAATCGACCTGGGCCGGCACCTCTTCAGCCTGGGGTGATACCTCGGCTGTCGCGCGTGATTTGACGCTGGGATTATCGTTCGCCGAGCAAGTGGTTTCTGAGGCGAACTCAGTGATCGTGATCCTCGATCAACGCGGCAATATTCAACGTTTCAATCGTTTGAGTGAAGAGTACACAGGCCTGAAAGAGCAGGAAGTGATTGGCCGCAACGTTTTCCAACTGTTTATGACTAAGCAGGAAGCCCAGGCATCACGCCGTAATATCGCCGGATTCTTCCGTGAAGGCAGTTCTTACGAAGTTGAACGCTGGATTAAAACCCGCAAAGGTCAGCGACTGTTTCTGTTTCGTAATAAGTTCGTTCACAGCGGTAGCGGAAAAAATGAAATTTTCCTCATCTGTTCCGGAACCGACATCACTGAAGAGCGCCGCGCTCAGGAACGCCTGCGCGTGCTGGCCAACACCGATACCGTGACCGGCTTGCCCAATCGCAACGCGATTCATCAACAGATTAGTTTGGCACTCGAGCTGGCGAATGGCAGTCAAACCGGTGTGGTTTACCTCGATTTAGACAATTTTAAGAAGGTGAACGACGCTTACGGCCATATGTTTGGCGATCAGCTGCTGCAAGCGGTGTCGTTGGCCATCCTCAGCTGCCTTGGCAAAGATCAGACGCTGGCGCGCCTCGGCGGCGATGAGTTTGTGGTGCTGGCGGAACACACCAGCCAGGCAGCGCTGGAAGCGATGGCATCGCGCATTCTTGAGCGGCTGCGCCAGCCGTTCCGCATTGGCTTGATTGAAGTCTACAGCGGCTGCTCGATTGGTATCGCCCTCGCCCCGCTGCATGGCGAAGATCGTGAAAGCCTGATTCGTAACGCCGATACCGCGATGTATCACGCCAAAGAGAACGGCCGCGGCAAGTTCTGCGTGTTCGCTAACGAGATGAATCAGCGCGTGTTTGAGTATCTGTGGCTCGATACCAACCTGCGTAAAGCGCTCGAACTGGATCATCTGGTGGTGCATTACCAGCCGAAACTCAATGCCGAAGGCGAGGTGCTGAGCGCCGAGGCGCTGGTGCGCTGGAATTCCCCAGAGCGCGGTTTGGTGCCGCCGGGCGACTTTATTTCGTATGCCGAAGAGTCCGGGTTGATTGTGCCTT